>JASHQK010000161.1 GCA_030039195.1 Candidatus Sulfotelmatobacter sp. | reverse complement strand
GATTTCTCGATCCCGGCGAAGCCTTTGTCGAGAAGTTTCTGCTCGACTTCGAGCACGGTGACATCGAATCCAGCCATCGCGCAAACCTGCGCGATGCCGGAACCCATCAACCCACAACCGAGAACGCCGACTTTCTTGATTTCCATGTCTCACCCTTTTACTGTTGCAGCTATGGACCTTAGGCTCCTGCTTGTCTTAACGCCGAACATTCTGATCGTAGCTACCCTGTTAAGCTGGCTTCTTACCGCATTCGATGTCCTGCGCAAAAGGTATTATCCGAAGACGTATTGGCTCATGCAGACCACCGTGGCCCTGCTCCTGCCACAGCTGAATTCCTACTGGCCGCGGAGGCTGCTCGTGCGCTATCTCCCGGCGGCGCTATTCCCATTCCTCGATACTGTGCGCCTTTATCCCTGGATCCGTACGGCCTGCGTATGTCTGCCCGCAATCGCCGCTTTAGCAACAGCCCTCGTTGTGCGTCGTGCATCCACTTACATCCTTCTGGCAGGAGGAGCAATCTACATAGCGTTTGTCTTTGTAATATGGTTTCTTTTCAACGGTGGCGCCATTGCCTGATTCCCATCCGTGAAAATCCGTGCGAATCCGTGGCAGAGAACCTAATTCATACTCTCCACCACCATCGCGATGCCCTGTCCTCCGCCGATACACGCCGTCGCCAGCCCGTACTTCTTCTTCCGACGATGCAGTTCATACAGCAGCGTGATCACCAGACGCGTGCCGGTCGCGCCCAGCGGATGGCCCAGCGCAATCGCTCCGCCATTCACATTCACTTTCTCGCGATCGAGTCCTAACTCTTTTTCGACCGCCAGATACTGCGCCGCGAATGCCTCATTCACTTCGATCAGATCGATGTAATCGAGCGACAGTCCGGCCTTCTGCAAGGCGATCTTCGTCGCCGGCACCGGGCCGCGGCCCATGAGCTTCGGTTCGACTCCGGCGATGCCCCATCCGACGATTCGCCCCCACGGTTTCAGTCCGCGCTTCAACGCATTCTCAATCGACATCACCACAACCGCTGCGCCGCCATCTACAATGCCGCTGGCATTCCCGGCCGTCACTGTCCCATTCTTCCCAAACGCTGGTTTCAGTTTCGCCAGACCTTCGATCGTGGTTTGCGGACGGCGGTGATCATCTTCCGTCAGCTGCTCGCCTGTGGGCTCACCTTTGTGATTCTTCAGCGGCACGGGAACAAGCTCTTCCTGCAGGCGTCCGGCCTTGTAAGCATCATCGGCGCACTTTTGCGAGCGCAGCGCGAATTCGTCCTGCATCTCGCGCGTGATCCCCTGTTGCGACCCGTAAAGTTCGGCGGTGTTGGCCATATAAGACCCGCAGAACGAATCGAGCAACGCGACCATCAAAGAATCCTCCAGCTTGCCGCCGGGAGAAAGCGTGAAGCCGTCGCGCCCGCGAATGACGAACGGCGCTTGCGACATGGCTTCCATGCCGCCCGCGAGCACAATCTTGGCCTCGTCGGTCTGAATCATCTGTGCCGCGCTGACAATCGCCTGCATGCCGGAACCGCAGAGGCGGTTGACGGTCAGGGCCGGAGTTTCGATCGGAATGCCGGCTCGCAAGCCGACGTGGCGCGCGCCATAGAGCGCGTCTCCCGAAGTCTGTTGTGCGTTGCCGAAGACGACGTGATCGAATTCCTTCGCGTCAATGCCGGCACGCTCGATGGCGCCTTTCGCGGCAATCGCGCCCAATTCCTGCGCGGTGAAATCCTTTAGCCTTCCGCAATAGCGGCCGAAAGGCGTGCGCGCGCCACTGACGATAGCGATATCTCCGGGTTTCAACATAATGTCTCGCGACGCTCCGGCCGGGAACCGGTCAGAGGCGTTTCGTCAAACCGACTAGTCTAGCAGTCGGGAAGAAGGGTTAGCCACCGAGGGATGGGCCGAGCGGTGTATGTCGTCCCGATTCGAACTGAAGTTCACGGAATCTCTGGGGGCATTGCGCCGTTTGATCGAGGCGCCTCCGGGAATGAAACTCTCCAGGAACTTTTTTCCTTGGTGAGGCGGGAAGAACGGTTGTAAATGGTCTATCACTCAAAACATACTGGCAAGATATTGGCCACAAAGGAGTTAGGTCGTTCGCTCCGGTACTACCCACGCGCTGGCGCAGCGCGATTCTGTACTAAGAGAGTTGTGGAAGGCAAGGACAAGCGTCACAAGACGATGTGGAAATCCCATTTTTGGGTCGTATCCTAAATTCACTAACCACGAAGGACACGAAGGAACACGAAGAGCGCGGGGCCCTGGTTTCCTTCCTGCGCCTTCGTGCCCTTTGTGGTTAATCAGGACACTATCCAGTTTCTGGCAAAACGCGTTGGGGCTCACCCTGTATTTCTTCGAAAGTCCCAGCCCTAAAGAGCACGAATTGTCAGGGATCTCAACGCGGCCCTGAAGGGCCGATCTTCCACCGCCTTTTGCGGAAAGGGCGAAATAGGGTTCAACCGCGTCAGGCAAGGGACGGCGCGCTGCGGGTGGGCGTCCCTATTGGCACGAAACCGCGAAGCGATTCACGGTCGCCCCACCCCATCCCGCACCGGCATTGGGATATCGAGTGTAAAAAATATAGAAGTCTCTTCCGAGGACGTGAAGTTCGTCGCCCAGGTTCTTAGAACCATTTTGCCGAGAAGAGAATCAAGACTTGCGTGGCGATTCCGGCACAGGTATCGAGCACGACATCCTGCCAACGGCCAGTGCGGGAGGGGATGAAGCTCTGGTGCCACTCGTCCAGGCTGGCAACAATTGCGGTTCCGAGTACGGCAATCGCAGACCAGCGCAACGTCCACTTGACTTTTCCCGCCAGCTCAGTCGCGATCGGCGACGTTTCGCGCCAAGCGCGGAACAGAAAGAAGCTCAGCAGTCCGTAGCCGATAACGTGTCCGCCCTTACGAATGAAGAAATGCCACTCGCCGAACTGGTCCCAGTTAAGACCGAAAAGAAAATGCAGGATGGGATAAAGGATGCGGCTGGTGTTATCGGCGGAAAGCCAGGCCGTCGACTCGATGGCAATGACGATCAGCCACAGGATGGCAGCGATCCAGGCTTTGAGTACGTGGTGAGGATCACGAGTCGCATGAGGAGCCTGGATGGAGCCGACAGTCCCGTGCAAAGCCATTCACCTCCACCGTAGTGTATGGGAACTGAAATGATCTGACGAAGTGACTCGTCAGCTACGGGGCGGCGAGTGGCTCAGAATCGCGTCTGCAGAAGAGCGCTACTCGATGGCATAATTGGGCGCCTCGCGCGTGATCATGACATCGTGCACGTGGCTCTCGCGCAGGCCAGCACCGCTGATGCGGACGAAACGCGTTTTCTGCAGCAATTCAGGGATGGTCGAGCACCCGCAGTATCCCATGCCGGATTTCAGGCCCCCCACCATCTGATAGACGATCATGGCGACCGAACCGCGGTAGGGGACGCGGCCTTCGATGCCTTCGGGAACCAGTTTGTCGAGACGATTGGATTCGCCATCAGACGCGGAGGCCGAGGCCGAGGAATCGCTGTCGGTACTCTGGAAGTAGCGTTCGCTCGAACCTTGCGCCATGGCGCCGAGCGATCCCATGCCGCGGTAGGACTTGAATGAGCGGCCTTGATAGAGGATCAGTTCGCCGGGACTTTCGTCGGTACCGGCAAAAAGTGATCCGATCATCACCGCACTTGCGCCGGCGGCGAGGGCTTTCGTGATGTCGCCGGAATACTTGATGCCACCGTCGGCGATGATCGGGACACCGGCATCTTTGGTCGCACGATAAGCCTCGGCGATAGCCGTAATCTGGGGAACGCCGGCGCCGGTCACAACGCGCGTCGTACAGATCGATCCGGGGCCAATCCCGACTTTAATTCCGTCGGCCCCGGCCCGCGTGAGTTCACAGGCACCATCGAATGTAGCCACGTTTCCGGCGAGCAACTCCACATGGGGCAGTTTCGATTTCACGTGGCGGACGGCTTCCAAAACTTTGGTGGAATGACCGTGAGCGCTGTCGACGGCGAGAACATCCACTTTCGCGTCGGCCAGTTCCTGAGCGCGCTCGAGATAATCGCCGGTTGCGCCGATGGCCGCTCCGACGCGCAGGCGTCCGTGAGAATCTTTGGCAGCGTTGGGATATTTCAGCTTTTTCTGAATATCTTTGACCGTGATCAGCCCTTTCAAGTTGTACTTGTCGTCGACGACCAGCAACTTCTCGACGCGATGCTGATGAAGAATCTTTTCGGCCTCTTCGAGCGTGGTGCCTACAGGCACGGTGATGAGATTTTTTTTGGTCATCACGCTGTCGATGGGGATGTCGAAGCGAGTTTCGAAACGCAGGTCGCGGTTGGTAAGAATGCCGACCAGCTTGCCGTCCTCGGTGATCGGAACGCCGGAAATCTTATACTTGCGCATGACCTCAAGGGCATCGCTCACGCGGTCGGAGGGATGCATGGTCACGGGATCGACGATCATGCCACTCTCCGAACGCTTCACCTTGTCGACTTCGTTGGCCTGAGCTTCGATACTCAGATTGCGATGAATAATGCCCAGTCCGCCTTGCTGCGCGATCGCAATCGCCATGTGCGACTCGGTGACGGTATCCATGGCCGCGCTGACGATGGGGATATTCAGCGTGATATTGCGCGTGAGATGCGTCTGCGTGCTGGCCTGCGCGGGGATGACATCGGAACGCGCGGGCAAAAGAAGAACGTCATCGAAAGTAAGAGCTTCGGGAACAGGAAAATGAATCATGTTGTTCGGGATCCACCCAGCGTGTGGGGGAAGTTTTTATTGTAGAGAGCGGCGAAAGATCAGGCAAATGGAAGCGTCGGCTCAACGTAAAGGAACCATCTCCTACCCACATTCTGGCGGCTATAATCTCCCGCATCAAGTGCAAGTGACGAATCACATCCCCGGGGTCGGTGAGCACGAGGCCAGGCACGGTGCGATGTTTCCCTCGGGGCACCTGGTGCCTTTCGTTCTGGTGACAGCGCTCTTCTTTTTATGGGGGATTCCCAACAACCTCAATGACGTGCTGATCCGGCAATTCATGAAGTCGTTTGCCATCTCCCGTTTCCAGGCGGGATTGGTGCAGTCGGCTTTCTACCTTGGTTATTTCGTGCTGGCGCTGCCGGCTGCCATGATTATGCGCAAGCTCGGATACAAAGCTGGTTTTGTGATCGGGTTGCTGCTGTATGGCCTGGGCACATTCTTGTTTTGGCCGGCGGCGATCGTGGGCCGCTATGGATTTTTTCTGTTGGCGCTGTTTGTAATTGCCAGCGGACTTTCGTTCCTGGAAACTGCCTCGAATCCGTTTATTGCACAGCTCGGCGATCCGGCCAGTTCGGAGCAACGGCTCAACTTCTCTCAAGCATTCAACCCGCTGGGCTCGATCACGGGAGTGCTGATGGGCACGGTTTTCATCTTTTCCGGAGTCGAGCCCGGGGCGCGGCAGATTGCGGCCATGAAGGCGCAGCATCTGTACGAAGCCTACCTGCGGTCGGAGACCATGCGAGTGGTCGAGCCGTATCTAGTGCTGAGCGCGGTCGCGATCTTTTGGGCGCTACTGATATTGCGCACGAAATTCCCCAGCATACAGAGTGAGCATGAAGCGGGAGGGGATCGCGGACATTTTCGCGAACTCTTCCGCTATCCGCATTTCTGGATGGCGGTCGTGGCGCAGTTTATGTACGTGGGCGCGCAAGTTGGAACGTGGAGCTACTTCATTCAATATGTTCAGGAATTCACCCATGAACCGGAAAAAGTTGCGGGATATTTTCTGACGGGCACGCTGGTGGCGTTTGGCGTGGGACGGTTCAGCTCCACGTGGCTCATGCGATTTGCGGAACCGAGCAAGCTGCTGGGCGGCTACGCAGTGGTAAACGCGGTATTGGTGGTGTTTGGAATTCTGCATCCGGGCTGGGCCGGATTGTGGGCCGTTTTTGCGACCAGTTTCTTTATGTCGCTCATGTTCCCGACGATTTTTGCGCTGGGTCTGAAAGGGCTGGGACCAAATACAAAAATCGGCGGATCTTTGCTGGTGATGGCAATCGTGGGCGGCGCAGTCCTGACTCCGGCCATGGGATTGATTGCAGAGGCGCGGCACAGTATTGCTCCGGCGTACGTGGTGCCGATGGCGGCCTATGTAGTCATTGCCGGATATGCATTCGCTGGAGCGAAAGCACGCACGGTAGAAGATCAATACAGCAGTTGACGGAAGGACGTCATGTTCTCTCATGGATCGCTTTGGCAGTGGCTGTGGAAGGTGGGACGCGGGCTGGCTGCGGTCGGTCTGGCCTTAACTCTGCCGGCGACGGCGGCAGACAAAGTTCAATTGAAAGTTGATGCGTCAAAAACCGGCGCGAAGATCGATCGCAACATCTTCGGCCAGTTCGCAGAGCATCTGGGCCACGGCATTTACGATGGCATATGGGTTGGACCGGATTCCACGATTCCGAATACGCGGGGGATCCGCAACGATGTGGTCGCGGCTCTGAGGGCGATAAGGGTGCCGAACGTTCGCTGGACGGGCGGCTGTTTTGCGGACGAGTATCACTGGCGCAACGGCATCGGGCCGCAGCGGGTAGTCACGCTAAATCCGAACTGGGGCGGGGTGATCGAACCAAATACGTTCGGAACCCACGAATTCATGGACTTCATGGATCAGATCGGCGCCAATGCATATGTCTCGATCAATGTCGGCTCGGGTACGCCGCGGGAAGCGGCGGAATGGCTGGAATACATGACGACCGCGCAGCCGACGACACTCGAAAAGGAACGCGCGGCGAACGGGCAGCCTGAGCCGTACAAGGTGGATTTTCTTGGCATTGGCAATGAAAGCTGGGGTTGCGGCGGCACGATGACGCCGGATTACTATCTCAGCCAACTGAAAATCTACAGTCACTTCGTGAGGAATTTCAATCCCGAACAGCAGGAAAAGCAGCAGATGCTGAAGATTGCCGTGGGCCCGGGCGGCGGCGGACCGGAGTGGACCGAGTGGACCGAAACCATTATGAAGGCCTATCACGACCATCCGTGGAGCTGGGATATCAATGGCCTGTCGATGCACTCTTATACGGTCGTGCATTGGCCGCCTTCGTATAAGTCGGAAGAATTCGGCGAGGCCGAGTACAGCCAGATCCTCAAATCAACGTTGGATATGGAGGATCTGATTCGACAGCACTCGGCCATCATGGATAAATATGACCCACAAAAGAAGGTTGCGCTGGTGGTGGATGAATGGGGCGCGTGGTACGCACCGCTGCCGGGCACGAATCCGGGATTTCTGGTGCAGCAAAACAGCCTGCGGGATGCGATTCTGGCGTCACTGAACCTCAATATTTTTGTGCGCCATGCGGATCGCGTGCGCGGCGCCAACATCGCGCAGATGATCAACGTCCTGCAAGCCATGATCATGACCGACAAAGAAAAGATGGTCCTGACTCCGACCTACTACGTTTACAAAATGTACGTGCCGTTCCAGGACGCAACGTTTGTACCGGTGACGTTTGATGCGGGCACTTACACCCACGGCGACATTACGCTGCCTCGCGTGGATGCCATCGCGGCGAAGGATGCAAACGGCAAGTTGTGGCTGGAGATCACGAATCTCGACCCGAATCAACCCGCTGAGATCGAGGCGAGTGTGACCGGCATCGCGGCCAAGTCGGTGGCCGGAGAAACATTCACCGCACCAAAGGTTGATAGCGTCAACACCTTCGATGCGGCGAATACGGTTGTGCCGAACTCGATTTCGGAGAAGGTCGAAAGCGGCCGGATTGCCTTACACCTGCCAGCCAAATCGGTGACTGTGGTTTCAGTCGAGCAATGAGGAAGCGCATCCAGGATCTTCTCGGCTTCGTTCTGACAGCAGGCGTCGGAAGCATGGCTCTGGTTTTGGGCAAGATGTTCCCGGGGGGGACGGGATTCTGGGATCTTACGGGAGGCGCCACGCAGACCATTTTCCAGGGAGGCACCCTGGCTGCCCGTGAGCGCGCCGCCAGAGCCGCTTATACTCAGGCTTCTGAACAATACCGCAGCACAGTGTTGGCCACGCTTGAAAATGTCACCGACACGGCCGCACTGTTTCAGGCCCTCGGCGGCGGATGGTGGAATCGCCCGGGCGTACCCAAAAGTTAATTGGAACAAGCGTACATGGTCAGACTGCGGTGGACTAACTTTCTCTGCTAATGTTGGTCGACGCTTCTTTCGACCCGCAGATACGCGCTTCCAAAAGCGGGCAGATCGAAATCACGAACTTCATCACCAGTCTGACCAGCCGCGTCACTTAGCCAAATCCTTGGCGCGACGCTGTTTTTCCAGCGAAACTCTACTTTTTGTGCATTCGCGGTTGGATTGTACAAATAAAGCAACCAACTTTGTCCGCCCGAAATTGGCTTTATGGAGGACACAACTACTTCTGGCGATGAGAGTTGCACAAGCGCAGCGAGCGGCGCAGCGGCTGGATCAGCGCGTGCGACGAGCAACGGCTGCCTTCGCTCCGTGCCGAATTTCGATGCATCGCTGGCGCGAAACGCAGCATGCGGCACGATCGAATAGCTGAATGTGACCGGCCCCTCCTGATCTGCTTTGTAGTTGGTGTGCCAGTAATTGTTCATCACGTAGGAATAGATCAAACTTGAAGGCGCAATCGACTTCATCCAGGGCTGCTCGGCGGTAATGCCTCCAATTTCGACCAGGGGAGCGTTCGACGTCGCCCAGGTCACGCCATAGTTACGGTTCGAGATATCGACCCAGCTCTGTACAG
Organism: Candidatus Sulfotelmatobacter sp.; assembly: GCA_030039195.1. GTDB lineage: Bacteria > Acidobacteriota > Terriglobia > Terriglobales > Acidobacteriaceae > Sulfotelmatobacter. The sequence continues at coordinate 12,218 of JASHQK010000161.1, read as the reverse complement.
AAAGGAAATTCTTGCAGGCCCCCGACAGTTGATCGATTTCTGGCCGTACTACGCTGTCCGCGACGTCGTAGCGCAACTGACCGCCGGGAACCGCGAAAGGAAAGGCGATGTGAACACCTTCTTTTGTTCGCACGGATTGCTTGTCGATATTGGTAATGAAGTCGACTCGGTTAATACCCTCGATGAGGCGAATCTCGCTGGAATACCGCTTCGCTCCAGGCGCATCGGCTTCGACCTCAAGAGAATCAACCAGAGGGCCCCGTTCTTTCACTCTCACGCGCACATTGGAAATTCGCTCAGCTTTATTGGGATCCGTCCCGGGAACGTAGAAATATTGATTCAGACCCGCCTGGGATCTATCGTCGACCAACTGCATTCCATTCTCTTTCCAGGTCGCGGAGTCGACCGCGCCGGTTTGCGGGTTGACAGAGAGAGTGATGGAATCATTGGCCAACGTATTCTGAGCGATCGTCGCAGCGCTCCGGCTGAAAGCTTCGCCTTTCTCTATCAAGAGCCGCTTGGCGGAAAACGGTGGAACGCTTTCCACAAGGACGGCCAATTCCCCCGTCGACAAACGCTGGGAAGGAACGGGCGTGCCGTCCGAATCAGTGACTCGGTCGCCTGCTGAACTCAGTTCCGGGGCAAGAAATACAACATCAGTGCGAGGCCACGAGTTCGTGTTATAGACATCGACGGCCGTTTTGGTTGTTGATGCGTCACCGCGAGCACGCAGCGCTCGCGCCAGCAGTTCGCGCGAAGCACGATCCGCATCCAGCGCAAATTTCCGCTTGATCTCCCATTGTTGTTTTACGAAGGGCGCATCCGGGTCCTCGATGCTGTTGTGAGCTCCCCAGGTGTGCTCGTCATAGAAGACGACGTTGCGCCATGCCGAATCATATTCGGCGGCGGGATAGGAAGCCGGCGAAATCATCGACCATAGGGCTTCGCCCTGGATGAGTCGATCGACCGCGGCACGATTCAAGGCCGTTTCAAAAGCGGTGGAAGCGGCCCCATCTTCCCAATAAGGAGTGAAATCACCCTTCACCACCGGCAAGGATGGGCCGTAACGTTTCTCAAACTCGCGAAACATCTGATCATGAGTGGCCAGAATGAGGCGGGGGGTCACGTAACGCTCATTCCATTTGCTGACAAAATCAGAAAGAGTGGGATCGGGCGGACCATTGTCAGCGAGAGTGTAAGGAAGTTGGACCATTTCGTAGGGATAGTTGGCTTCGTCCAGCTTCCGCAGGAGCTTCATGATTTTCTCGTCGCCGAGTTTGCTCAGGCTTCCCGCATGAAAACTGGAATAGCCGGCGCCCGCCATCCACGTCAGGACCTTTTCCTTGCCGGATTGCGATGTCCAGTAAAACGGCTTGTCGCCCCAGGCTTGCAAAGTGTAACCGATTCGATCACCGGAGTTAGGCGCGGTGGCAAAGTACTTCACGCCGCTCTGCGCGAGCGCGGAAACGATGCCCCAACTGAAACCCGGAACATCGGAGGTCACGGCGGTGGTCATCGGAATCTGGTATTCGGAGCGCAGCCGGCGCGCAAAATCGAAAAAATGGCTCATCTCCACGGAGTTGGCCAGTCCGGTAAGCATGTTCGCGTAGAGCGCGCTCAACCCGATGCTGCCTGCGTGAACGTCGGCGAAGAATTCCCGGCGCTGTGCCGGCGATGCTTGCCGGAGATAACTTTCCAAAGCCCAAATGGTTTCCAGATTCCACTTGTATCGCGCGTCCGGCGGATAATCCTTCGTTTCGCGAATGAGCCGCATTGCGAGGTCGAGATTCGCCCATTGTTTGCGCTCCACGTCAGGCTGCAGATCCGTGTATCCGATATCGTTGTGCGAATACGAGAGCAGATAGATTTCCCTCTTCTTTACTGGCGAGACTCGAATCTTACTGGATTCGACAAGCCTGTTGTTGAACTCAAAGCGAACTACCCAGGTCGACTCTGAATTCACAGCCGGAATCGGCAGATTCACAACGTTGGACCCGACCTTCAGGGTGCTCCTGACCGGTTGATGGTTCGGAGCAAGAACTTCGAGAGTTCTGCCCTCGTTCAAATTGTCGAGACTTATCCGCAACAACTGGGAAGCCTGCGTGCCCTCCTGCAACAACGCGGGTTCTGCGCGCACATGGGGCACAAACTCGAACGGATGCTGAAACGTCATATACCAGTCAGCGCTGCCCGAGTTGTCGCCATTCACCTGTACCGTCAGCGGATTCCCGGCCTCGAAATCGTTTGCAGGCAGTTTCAAAATCATGTAGCCAAACAGATCACCGACCGTGTCAGTCAGAAGAGAAGTGAACGATAATTGCGCACCGTCGCTGCCATCGACCGTCCATTGCTTCGCCGTGGAGTCTTTAGCATTCCGGAAAGTGAACCAGACGCGACCATTGATAAGAAAGTCAAACGGATGAACGTCCCGTTCCTGAGCGAATCCCTGACATTCAATTCCCGCCAACCAGATGAACTGGACGAATTCGCCTGAGCCTCGCGGCACGGGGTCGGTTTGCCAGGAAATGGAATGGGCAATGGTTTGTGCTCTTACGATGAGGGCCGAATCTACATCGGGGTCGGAGGAATGGTATTCGATGGTTTGTCCACTGATGCTTGACCCGTAGCCGTTAAGGTATTCGGCAAGAGATGTGGGGTTGGACGTAGCGGATGCGGGGCTGGCGACCTTTACAACGATTTGATTATCGACGCTCTGAGCAAGACTATACGAATTTCCTGCGACCATCAGAAGTGCGAGGATTACCGCCGGCTGGCTAATCAAGTTCCGTTTTGCTCCTTGCCATTCTTCCCAGCTGAGATTATCGCTGATTCCTTGCTCCAGTTTGCGATCAGCGTTGAGCGACGTGAGGCAGTCAATCGAGAGCAGCGATCAGAGCGCCTGCTGATCCACCTTCTCCAGATGCGTATCCGGGGAGGGCCAGTTCTCGTAGACGTTGAAGTTCGTCACATTTCGCAAGACAAAGGTCGGCGCATTGGACGCGTGCTGAATTTTGACATGAACAAAATCCGCAGCCGCCACATCCTCCAGAACCAATCCCGGTCGCGCATCCTCGGTCGAATAGCGGACTTCCACGTCGCGCATTTGGACGTTCTTGACGTGACGGATGTAAAAACCGTGGGCCGGCATGGGGCCGAAGCGACTCGGTTCCGGATAAGCATTTTCCAACTCCGGTGGCTGAATCGCCGCATCTTCCTTCCCGCGACCGCCTTGGTGCAACACGAGCATGTTGCTCAGCTTCAGGTCCTCAATGTAGTGGCCGGGGATTCCGGTGATGATCGAAGCTTGACGGGAAGTGCAATTCGAAACCACGACGTTGCTGATGTTGACCCGTCGAATCTGGCCCACGGGAACGCCCTCGGGTCCGCGCATGCGGCTTCCGAGGCGGATAAACAGCGGTACGTCGACAATATCTCGCATCGTGATATTGCTGATTGAGACATCTTCGAGAAACGCCCCGTCGACGGACTCCAAAGCTATGCCATGGCAGTCGTCGATCACACAATTGGAAACCGTGATGTTTCGAAAACCGCCGTTTGATTCCGTACCAAACTTGATCCTGCCCGTGCGGGCTGCTTTGTAATCGGGGCCGATGCGTTTGTAGGTCGCATCGAGCAGCGTGCCTTCTTCATAGCCTCCGGTAACATAACAGTTTGTGATGGTCACATGGTCGGTCGACCGCGCGAAGCCGAGACCGTAGGAGCTTTTCAGACAGATGGCGTCGTCCCACGGCGAATTCACGCTGCAATTCGAGACGCGCACGTTGCGGCAACAATCGATATCGATTCCGTCACGGTTCGTGTCGATCGACAGATTGTCGATGGTGAAGTTGTCGACTCCGGTCGCCAGGACGGCGAAATGGCCGCCATGCAGGACGGAGAAATCGCGCAGGGTGACGTTATGACAATTCTTCAGGCTGATGGACTTGTTGCCGACTCCCGCAGGGAGTACTGTGTCGCCATTGCCTCGGCTCAATCCTTTGCCCCAAATCCGGCCTGGCCCTTGAATTGAGATATTTTCGATGTCTTCGCCCCAGATCAAACTGTTGTGCCAGTGGCTGTGACCGAAATCCTGATATTTGTCCCATTGGTTCGGCTCGGGAGGATCGTATCCGGCATTCTCTCCTGACGCGGCGGAGTCGGCAGCCAGGATGGTTGACCCCGGGCCGAGATACAAATCCACATTGCTTTTGAGATGAATGGAGTAGCAGAGATAAGTTCCGGCTGGGAAAACAACGGTAGCGCCCCCTGCCGCGGCGGCCGCATAAATGGCACGATTGATGCCGGCTGTGTCAAACGCCTTGCCATCGCCCTTGGCACCGAATGTTCTTACATCAAATTCCGCTGCCGATGCCGAGGATGTTTCGGCCATCGACGGCCGAGCGTTCGCGCCGATTGCAACACTGGAAATGCCGAGGCCAGTGCCGCGAATGAAATCTCGTCGTCCCAGATCTTTCATGAACATGGATTCGTCGTGTAGAGATTCTGGCACGAAGGCCTCGAACTCGCCAGTCGGACGTCCCGACTGGGGGGACCTTACGACAGTGGGACGAAAGTGAGATGGTTCAACGCTTCCCGGCGATTGAACAGTCCGACGGTAATTCCGCCATCGGCAACAGTCAAGTCGTCTGTTTCCCCGGTAGTGGGTCAGTTTGAAAAGGAAGCGATCCAAACGCGCGACCGCTGCGTCGCAAAACCCGCGACGCTTCGCGGCGATCGCTCAGATCCTTCGCGGCGCAACGGCGGCTTGCTCAGGAAGACAACCAAACTGACCCACTACGGTTTCCCCGAGATTGTTCTCATCGCCGGCGCCGGCCCCGGGCTCCGCGGAGTTCGCGATCCTCTTTGATTTCGAAATTGGCGGGCGGCGTCACTCCCAGCAAGTATTGAACGAAATAATCCCACCTGCGCCGCACCAGATACAACGCATGTTCGCCGCTCTCCCCGTGATACATGTTAGGGACGAACAGCATGTCAAAGTTCTTGTTGGCTTTCATCAACGCGTCGACGAAGCGCATGGTCTCGACCGGATGCACATTGTCGTCGATGTCACCGTGCTCGATCAGCAAGTGTCCCTGCAGGCGGTTGGCCATGGTGACATTCGACTGCGCCACGTAATCGTCCTCGACTGGGTATCCCTGATACAGTTCGTTCCACCACGCTTTATCGAGCCGTGCGTCGTGATCGCCGGAAGTGGAGACTCCCACTTTGTAAAACTCCGGGAAGGCCAGCATGGCGTGAGCCGCGCCGTAACCGCCTGCCGAGGTTCCGAAGATTCCTACGCGCGTCACGTCCATATAGGGATATTTCGCCGCCATCTGCTTGATCATGGCCACATGATCTTCGAAAGCTCCGCCCAGATTTCTGTAAGAAAAGAAATGAAAATCCCGGGACCGCCCTGCGGTGCCACGCCCGTCGACCATGACGACCACAAACCCGAGTTCAGCCATGGATTGGAGCCAGAAGTCACCCTCGAAAGACTTCGGCACAAAAAACGACTGCGGCCCCGTATATACGAACTCCACGATGGGATACTTCTTCGCCGCATCGAAGTTCGACGGACGCCAGATCAATCCGTACAAGTCGGTCTTGCCATCGGCGGCTTTGCCCTGAAATGGCTCGGGAAATTTCCATCCCGTTTTCATCAGCTCGTCAGTCTCGGACTTTTCCAGGACGCGTACGGCCGATCCATCTTGACTGCGGCGCAAAACCGCTTGCGCCGGCAAGTCCGGGCGCGAGTAGTTATCGATGAAAAAAGTTCCGTCGGGCGAAACGCTCACAGAATGATTCGCATTCTCCGGCGTCAGGAGTTCGAGTCCTTTGCCATCGAAGCCGACACTATACAGATGAGTCTGATAAGGATCTTCGTTCTTCTCGCGTCCGCTGGCAGAAAAATACACGCGTCGATTCTTTTCGTCGACCTGCTCCACGCCGCGAACGACCCATGCACCACGCGTGATCTGATTTTCGAGCTGCCCGGCTTTCGAATAGAAGTACAGGTGATTCCAGCCGTCGCGCTCGGAGGTCCAGAGAATCTCGCCCGTATCTTTGACGAAGCGATACTGCGTCGTGCCCGGATCGACATACTTATCCGACTCTTCGCGCACCAGCACTTTCTCATCGCCGGTCGAGGCATCGACGACGCGCAGCTCTTTGGCTTTGTATCCGCGCTCATCGTAGTCGTAGTGAAAGCTCTTGCTGTCGGGGAACCATTCGAAATACGGGCCATCCTGAAAAGGCAATTCGATCGAAGCCTGCACATCGATTCGCTTGCCCGATTGAATATCGAAAATGATCGGCTGCGCCTTGGCCAGCACTTCCCCAGGCAGCGGATAGACATAGGTAAACGCCCGCGGCCGCAACTGATCCGGAGGAACGAATTGCAGGCTGGTGAAGCGTCCGGAATTTCTGGAATCGATGCGATACGTGATCAGCTTGGAAGAATCCGGAGACCAAAAAACCGCCGCAGGCTGCTTCACGTCTTCCGTTTTCTGATCGACCATCAACCGCAGCGAAGGCAGCGGAGTCGCATAGTCCCACGCTGCCACGCCGTCATGCGTCAATTGCAATTCCGTGCCGGTCGAGAGGTCGCGAAGAAAAAGATTGTGACCTCTTACGAACGCGGACCAGCGCTTATTCGGAGAAAGCGCTTCGTTCGGCCGCTCCGGCTCACCTCCTGCGTGCTGACAGTCATAGGTATCCAGGGCACACTTCCACATTGCGTTCTCGACGGAAAACTGAATCGCTTTGCCTTTGTCGACAAACTCGAACTCATCAAAGGGCAGGTCCGTCGCAGAAATTTCCCGCTTCAGCGAGTGCGAGAGTGCGGCCGCTACTTTCTCGTGATCGAACGCCGGCCCGGTCGTATTCTGCCCGGCATCGACCAGCACGAACTGCGATCCCTGTGGCGTGACTTTGCGATACCAGAAGCGATTGCTGTTTTCGATCCAGTGCGGATTCACATCCGCCACGTAGACCATGTGGCGCACGTTTCCCGGCAAAAACTTCTCCGCACGCTGATAGTCCTCGAGCGTGCCCTGCGCGAGGGAGAAGATCGGTGCAAACAATAAAAAAAAGAGAGTAGCGAATGATCGGAGTCTGTAGTTCATGGGTGAGTTTCAGTTCTTACCGCGCTATTGGTGAGTACTGAGAGTTTGAAAGAAGTGCGATCCTGCTCAGAACAAAGAAATGCACTCCCGAGGGGAAGCGTCACGCGCTCACCCGGGAATGCATTTCGATATTGCCCTAACCCGCTGCCGTTAGAACTCAAGATTCCCACGCAACTCGATGTTGCGCGGCTGATAACTTGGCGATGTTCCACCAATCCCGAACCCATACGCTTGCACGTTCGGGAACCCTCCGCCGGCTGCATAACAGTAGTAGGAGCATCCAGATCCCGAACCCGGTTGGAATGCTGGGTGGTTAAAGGCATTCAACATCTCGACCTGCAGGCTAAATCGCACACGTTCCGTAATCGGAACGTGTTTGCTGATTGACAGGTCGTCGTCGAGGTATTGCGGACCGTGCAAATAGACGAGCTGCCCGATCGTTCCCGGCGTTGTATTCGGAACCACAAAACTGGGATTGGCTCCCCCTCCGGTGCCGCTGCCAACAAGATACTTGGGGTTGATAAAATCTACAGCCGCTTGACCCGGAATGCGGTAGACGCCGATCGAACTCTGCAGTTGCGAAGGAGTGACTCCGCTAAGTACTACGCCGCCATCGGCGTAGTCGTTGAAGGTGTTGTATCCGCCTTGCAGAAGAAATGGATTGCCGGTCTGCAAGGTGAAGATCGAGCCGATCGTCCATCCTCCTACGACTCTGTCTACGACACCGCCGCGATTGGCAAACTGTTTGCCGCGACCGAAGGGAAGATCATATGTCCCGTTCACATGGATCGAAGAACGTATGTCGAAAAGAGTCGGTCCATAGCTCAGGCGCATATCGCGCAGCGTGAAGGTAGTGACCTCACCTTGCCAGTTGTTCTGGGTGGAGATGCCCAGCGTGTGCGACCAGGTGTAGTTGGCGTCATACTGCAGGCCATGCCAGTTTCGCTGTCGAAAATCGACCTGCAGCGAGTTGTAGTTCGAGTATCCCAAGGAGTCCAGTTCGCTTGTGCTGCCAAGGCCGGCGGAGAATGGATTCACCTGGAGGTCGTTGATCGGATAGGTCCCACCCGGTCCGTTATACCCGATATTGGCACACGGCGCGAATGACCCCGCTGCGACCAGGTTGCAGAGGTAGGGAGCGGCTTCGAGTTGGGTGAAGTTGTAGGCGAGAGCCCCGGCCGCCCCGGTGGCCACGTCAGTAACGAAATTGGAGTTGGTGTAGTCGGCGAAGCTGCCATCGGCGCCCAAGCCTTCTCCTGCGAAGGCCGTGTCAAAGAATGGTAGAGGCTGGCCTCCATGGTTCGCGAAGGAACCGTGGTAGTTTGGATTACTACTGGCATTGTTCGTGGCGAGATTCTGCTGCGCTGCCTTGAACTGTGTCAAAAAGCCGTTTTCGAAGATGTTGACCTCGTTCGGATCCAGCACGAGCCACTGCCGCAGGCTGCGATTGCCCACGTAGCGAATCTCGATCGCTCTGGTTTGCCCAATTGCCCGCTGGATGCCAAGGTTCCACGATTCTGTATACGGCTGCTTGATGTTCGCCTGAACACCATTGACTCCCGGTCCGCCCTGGAAGGTCCACTCCGAGAACGGGTAGCTCTGGAGGAATTGCGTAGGCGCGTATCCATAGCCATTTGGCAGAGTCACCCCCTGCCCATTCGTACCTTGGCCCTGTCCGAGCCAGGATAAGCTGCCTGGAGCGAAAGTGCCGGTTGTGCCGGTATTATTGGCATTGGCGAAGAAGCTTTGGAAGTAAACTGCGCCGTAGTCTGCGGCCTGATTCCAGAAATATTGTTGCGGCTCCGTAAACCTGCGCAAGGAGAAGCCCGCGCGGATGACAGTTTTGTCGCGACCCGTCAGCTGTTTCAGAAGGCCATTGTCAAACTTCGGATTCCATGCAAACCCGACAGCAGGTTGTGGTGCCACATACCACGGCTTGGCCGGCGAGCTGTTCTGGGTCAGCTGTGGGTCCATCGTGCCGTTGAGCGACCCAGGGTTGAACAGGTTATTGATACCGGAAGGGCCCCAGATCGCATCCGGTGCTGCGGAGTGATAAGCGTTGGTCAGGTCATAATCGGGCCAGGTGATATCCCAACGCAAGCCATAATTCAGCGTAAGCGTAGGCTTGAGACGGTACGAATCCTGAATGAAGAAGCCAAAAGCCTTCTGCAATTCGTCCAGATTGTAGGTTCCAATTCCCTGCAGGTAGGAGTCCGTTGGTTTGTTGTAGGCATAGCTCCCGCTAATGCCGGAAACTCGCCCAACCAGGACGGCATAAAGTTCCTCCGCCTCAGATAGCTGCGATCCCGAAGAATTGGGAATGGTCCCGCCGGACCCACCAGTAAAGGCAGTCAGCGCCGGATCTCCGTTCGCCAGACCCATCGCGAGGCCTGGGTACCCGAGCACGCCGTTGTAGTAGTGGTTTTGCTCTCGCCACCAGGAGATTCCGTAATTCAGCGTATGCGCCCCGTGCTGCCAAGTCATCGTGTCGGAGACGTTAAACACGGGATAATAGGACCCCGTCGGAACCTGGAAATCCGTTCCGTTCATCGCGGTGTTGGAATAGTAGAAGGGCAAATTGGCGAAGTTCCAGCCAATCTGCTGTTCGCCTGCCACGGGGTTTTGGCCGTTGTAAGCAAAGAAGCTGGCCGTGTAAAGGAAACCACCGCGAAGCTCGTTGACCGTGCTGGGCGAAAGTGTCCAGTCGAATCCAAGGCCTGCCGTATAGGACTTAAAACGATTTCCCGCCGCGGTCTTGGCGAAGTCTGGCCCGGGAAGATTCGGCGGAGTGGCGCCCGGCTCTATCGTCTTTGTCATGTTCCAGGCAACGTTAAACCTGAATTTGTCGGAGGGGTTGTAGTCGACTCGCACAGTCGGATAGTAGTTCGTTGTCGGGTTCGGCCACAGCCAGTTGATCGATTGAAAATTAGGGTCAGCCACCGGAATAACTGATCCGTATCCGGTCGCGGTGGCAACCTGAGTCAGAACAGCTGCCGTGCTCGCATTGGAAGTCGGGAAGCCCTTGGCACCGGCAAGATTCAATACGTTCACCACCTGCGGGTTACCATTCGAATCCGTATAACTGAAGTTCCCCGCTTGCGCTGCCGAACTTGGAATCCACTCGGTGGCGTCAATCGTGCCCGGCTGCTTGGACATCGAGAACGTACCGAAAAAGAAAAGTTTGTCTTTGATGATTGGGCCGCCTAAACTGCCTCCAAATTCGTTCAGAATGAAGTGGTTTTTCACTAATGGGCTGGTCGGGTTCAAGTACGTCACTGCGTCGTTGTACCAGCTGTTCGCGTTTAGCCAATCGTCTCTGTGGTCTTCAAAGAGCCGTCCGTGGAAGGCATTTGTTCCACGTCGTGTGATGAAATTAATCTGCATGCTCGAGTTTCCGAACCCTTGGTTCAGATCGAGTTGGTCCGTCTGGACCGTCATCTCCTCGATATCCTCGACGCGGGGCTCAACGGCAGGCTCCGCCGCTCCACCAAACTTCATACGGCTTGCTTCACCCACGACACCATCAATGTTGCTTCCCTGCGCGATCGACGGCAAACCGTTCCACGTTCCTCCGCCGTCAAGCAAGGTACCGGTGTAGCCAGGGACCATTTGACTCAACTGCGTCAGATCGCGTCCCTGAATCGGCAGGTCCTCAATCTGTTTCAAATCGACCGTCGTGCCGATTGCATTGGTGGTGGTCTCGACCAGCGGCGCTTCGCCGCCGCTCACTTCTACCGTTTCGTTGACGGTTCCAACCTGAAGCGTGACCTTGATGTCGGTCGTCTGTGCTGCCTGCACCACTACATCATTGAAGATCTGATTCTTAAACCCCGGATTCGAAACTGTCAGCTTGTATCTGCCCAACGACAAGTCGACAAAGGAGTATGTACCTCTATCTTGCGTTGTCGCCTTGCGGACATTGTTGGTCGCCAGATCCTGCAGTTGCAGCTGCGCTCCGGGCACGATGCTTCCTGTTGGATCGAAGACAGTGACCGTGACCGTGCCTTCCGTACCATGTTGTGCCCAAAGCGCCGGCGCGGTGGTCAGAAAGAAAATAGCAAGGGCAGTCGCGATGCAGAAAGAAACGTACCGGAATACACGAGACACCATGCTTCCTCCTTCGAAACAGCCAACCTCCTCGGTCATTGCTGCCCGAGAGCGAACGGACTGAGGGGTTCAACGCCTGCCGATCGCTTGAGCGCAAAGAAAGTCGCAAAACAGACACGGTTCCAGCAAACGTTTACCCGCAGCCGGATTTTGTATACTTTATCCGTATCGCTTGTCAACCACTAACTTGTAAACTCTTCAGTTATTCCGCGTGCACCCTAAGAACCCTAACTCTTACTTCTCCCGCCGCCACCTGCTCAAGCAGATGGGATCCCTCGGGCTGACTCTAGCTCTGCACCAAGCCTGGCCAGAAACTAAAGCCTCTAGCCCGGTCACCTTCGTAGACATCGCCTCTCGCGCCGGCATCAGCTTCTGCCATGACAATGCCGCTTCGCCGGAAAAATACCTGATCGAGACCATGGGTTCCGGCTGCGGATGGATTGACTACGATCAAAACGGCCTGCTCGATCTTTATCTGGTCAACGGAGCCGCCACCCGCGTCTACACGCCGAAGCAGCCGCTACGCAGCGCTCTCTACCGCAATAACGGCAACGGAACCTTCACCGACGTTACCCTGAAAGCGGGCGTCGACGCGGAGGGACTCTTCGGCATGGGAGTCGCGGTTGGCGACTACGACAACGATGGCTTCCCCGATCTGCTTGTCCTCGGATATGGCCGCTGCATTCTCTATCACAACAACGGCGACGGTACGTTTACCGACGTCACTTCCAAAGCGGGCGTCGCGAATTCCGGCCTCTGGGCCTCCAGCGCAGCCTGGTTCGATTATGACAACGACGGCAGGCTGGATTTGGTCATCGCCAATTACGTCGACTGGTCTCCCGAGCGAAATTACTACTGTGGCGATCGCGGGCCGGGCATGCGCAGCTATTGCCATCCGGATGATTTTCATGGCCAGCCTCCGACTCTTTATCACAACAACGGCGATGGAACGTTTACCGATGTGAGCAAAGCTTCGGGCGTCGG
>JASHQK010000160.1 GCA_030039195.1 Candidatus Sulfotelmatobacter sp. | reverse complement strand
AAGTCTTAGTGCTGTATCTGAAGCGCCCACGAGCAGAGAGTTGGGAGTTGAGGGGCTGTGGAGGGCGCTTCAGATACAGCGACTTGAAGGAAGCCGCCCCGGCGGACTATGGGATTTGTATCTGGATGAACCGGTCTTGAAGGTTTGCGATTTTGCCGTTGCGGTCAGGGTGCTCGGGTTTCACTAGCGGGTCCCAGAGGGAAGGGTTGTGGGGTGGCGAGTGGGAGAGTCCGAGTCGCAGCAGCATACTGGGTTCCGACAAATGCGAGACGCAGGACCAGTGTGCGCGCCGGAGCAGGAGCGAGATTCGAGGCTGGGGATGTGGATTCATGCGGTGCCCCGGCTGAGATGAGGCGGAGATCGCAGGAGGAGTTGCGCGGCGGAGAGACGCTCGACAAGTTGCATGGTTCCGCCGCAGAGCGGACAGTTCCATCGTGAGTGAGTGGGGAGAGCGGACGGCGAGTTGGTCCCTGCTGCGGGCTGATCGGATTGCTGGAGTAATCGGAAACAAAGCGGAAGGAGTTCTGCTCGCCGCCGGTTGGCGAGGAAGCCGAAGTTGCGGATGCGCATAAAGCCACGCGGCAGCAGGTGCAGCAGGAAGCGGCGCAAGAACTCTTCGACCGCCAGAGTCATGACCCTCTTCTTATTGCCGTGGGTGGAGTCGCGCCAGCGAAAGGTTACCTTGCCCTCAGAGAGAGCAACCAACCTGCTGTTGGAGATGGCGACGCGGTGGGTGTAAGCGCCGAGATAGCGCAGCACATGTTCTGGGCCGCTGAAAGGCGGTTTGGAGTAGACAACCCACTCGTGACGGAACAATACCCGCAGCCACGAAGCGAAAGCGCGCGGTTCCGCCAGCGGTAAGAGATGTCCGTGGAACTGGAGTGCGCCGGTCTGAAAGGCGGTCTGGAGTCCGACAACAAACTTGCCGCGAAAGACACGGCCGAGCACTTTGACGGGCAGGAAGAAGGATCGGCGCGAGGATACCCAGCGGGAATGATTCGGAACGAGGCCACCAGCGGCCAGCACGCAGTGAACATGAGGATGATGCTGGAGTCGCTGGTCCCAAGTGTGGAGCACGCTGAAGAAGCCGATCTCGGCTCCCAGGTGCCGGGGATCGCGAGCGATCTCCAGCAGAGTGGCAGCGCTGGTGTGAAAGAGTAGGTTGTAGATCACCCGTTTGTTCCGCAGCGCGAGCGGCGCTAGTTCCCGCGGCAGCGTGAAGACAACATGCACGTAACGGGTGGGCAACAGTTCTCGCTCCCGAGCCTGGAGCCAGCGCTGGCGGGCATTGCCTTGGCATCGAGGACAATGTCGGTTGCGACACGAGTTGTAAGAGATGGCCGTATGTCCGCAATCTGAGCACTGATCGCGATGTCCACCCAGCGCTGCGGTTCGGCAGCGGGTGATGGCGAGCAACACCTTTTCGTGTTGGCCGTTGATCCACTTGCGACTGCGTTCAATGAAGGATTGTCCTGCACAGCGAACGATGTCGGCCACCTCCAGCGGTGGCCGGTTCATGCGTTCTGCGTCTGTTCTTCTTCTCCTCGGATCGTGAGTGTATCCAGCGGACTGCCGGTGGCGCTGAGATGACGCCGGGACAGATGCAGATAAATCGTCGTTTCCTCCAGGTCGCGATGTCCCAGCAGCATCTGGATGGTGCGCAGGTCAGCGCCAGCTTCGAGCAAATGAGTGGCGAAGCAGTGGCGCAGAGTGTGGGGATGGATGCGCTTGTGCTCAAGACCAGCGCGCTCGGCGGCTCGCTGACAGGCATTCCAAAGAACCTTGGTGGAGACAGGATGACTCGCTGTACGCCATCGGTTGCCGGGAAACAGCCAGTCGGTGGGCTTGCGCTTCAGGCCGAGCCAGTAGACGCGCAGGGCATCCAGCAGCTTCGGACTGAGCATAACATCGCGGTCCTTGCGTCCCTTGCCGCCCCGAATATGAATGACCATGCGCCGACTGTCGATATCGCTGATCTTCAGGTGCGCGACTTCTGCGCGACGTGCGCCCGTGGCATACAGCGTCATCAGCAGGATGCGATGAAAGGGAAACTCTGCTGCGTCGATCAGACGCGCCACTTCATCCTGGCTCAGCACCTGCGGCAAGTGCAGGACCTTCTTCGGGTAAGGCGTCTCCGCAATGCTCCAGTTTCTCTTCAACACGTGAACATACAAGAAGCGTAAGGCGGCCAAGCGCACGATCACGGTGTTCGGGCTGAACTTCAACTCCGTGAAAAGCATCGCTTGGTACTGGCGGATGTGTTCGGGACCGAGCTGATCGGGCGGACGATGGAAGTACTGACTGAAATGCTCAACCCCGTGGATATATGACTCTATCGTGGTCGTGGCGTAGTTGCGGCGTCGTAACTCCTCGAGCATGATCTGACGTAGTCGTGTCACAGCGAGTTCCTCCTGTGCGACACAAACTAGCTCAGATCATCTCGACCGACGGCTCAGAGACACGCGAATGCGTCCGCCGCAAAGCGGCTTAGTTCAAGTCGGCTTCTGGAGATTAGGAACGATAAACGCGCATGGGATGTTCCATTCGGCAAGGCCGTCGCAGCAGCAATTCTGGCGCGATGCCGACTTACCGATACAAATCCGGCCAACTTCCTCGAAGCCCGTTTCTGAACGAAGCCGCTTCGCGGCGTACGCTATCGCGTGTCAGCTGTCAGCAGTAGGGGTATAGACAGAATAAGGTTTGGGTCATAAGGAGCAAACCTATGACCCACCTTCGCAAAATGATGCTCGAGGAACTCGAGCGTCGTAATTACGCTCAGACTACAACACGCAGTTACATCCACACAATCGAAGATTTCGCGCGCTACTTTAAGCGCCCTCCTGACCAGCTCAGTCCGGAGCACATCCGTGAGTACTAGGGCATCTCTTCCGCGAGCAGAAGCTCACCGCAAGCACCGTCACGCAAC
This sequence comes from Candidatus Sulfotelmatobacter sp., assembly GCA_030039195.1. Classification (GTDB taxonomy): domain Bacteria; phylum Acidobacteriota; class Terriglobia; order Terriglobales; family Acidobacteriaceae; genus Sulfotelmatobacter. The sequence goes on along the minus strand of JASHQK010000160.1, from coordinate 2,901 downwards.
GGCTGGCCGCGCTGCGTTTCTTTTTCATTCAGACCATCAAGAAAGCATGGAGCGTGGCCGAGACACCCTATCCGAAGAAGACGCGACGCCTACCCAGCATCTTGAGCCCAGAAGAAGTTGCCCACCTCATCGATTCAGTCCCGACTCAGTTTTACCGCATCGTTTTGATGACGCTCTATGGCACGGGGGCACGACGCGCCGAGTTGACTCGCCTACAAATCCCCGATGTCGACAGCCGACGCATGGTCATCCACATCCGCGACGGGAAAGGTCGTCAGGACCGAGATGTCATGCTTTCTTATAAGGATGGGAGGTTCGTCTGCCGCGACTGCGCCCACACGGTGCGCCCCGGATTCCCTGAATACATGTGTTCGTGTCGCCAGTGCCTAAGCCTGTTTGGCAAACCGACGTCAAGACTCAGTGTTTCCGACTAAAGTTTCTTCGAGTTCCGTCGACGTGCCCCGCAGGAGGGCACTATGGCTGCCGATCTTCTTCCCGCCGCGGAGTACCTTCGCATGTCCACCGAGCACCAGCAGTATTCACTCGACTCATCTTGGCACGCTGCAAGTTTATCGTCCTCGCGCGTACCAGATCGAGCCTGGAGACTTGTAGTTTCGGCCTTCGCCCCAAACGACGTGTGTGGTGCCAAGGTTATCGATGCCGATGGAAAACAAGTTGCCAAAAGGAAATAGGAAACCGCGGGAGAGGATGTAATCATATCCCCGCACCGGCCCGGAGAGCTGCGACTCCGACGACCAGGCTGCTCCACCGTTGGTGGAAGAACGGTAGAAGGTATTCCAAAGCGGACGGTTTTGCTCATCCACCATTCTAGTGTCCATCCACGCGACGCGCACGTCACCGGCTCTGCCCGCGGTGATAGCAGGGAAACAATGCTCCACTCGCGGAGGGGCATTTGAGACCTCAACCTTCTCCGACCAACTTTCGCCTCCATTCGTGGAAGACGCGAAATAGATGCGCTGCGGGCCGCCTCTGACTGAGCCAGCGTTCCATAGGGCGTAAATTGTTCCGACATCATCGGCAGCCAGAGCCATTTGAGAGTCCAAAAAACCAGCGGAACAAGCTTGCGCCGAGCAGTCCGGGGCCGTCGCGGAAGCGTCAATCGGCGCCGTGTTCCAGCTCCGCCCTCCGTCTGCTGATCCGCTGACAAAGATTTGCACCGACCGCATCTGAAGATTTATTCGCGGGTAAGCCGTGCACGAAAAATAGACGTTGCCCGCCGGATCGACCGTGGCTCCAGCCGCCAGCGACCAGCCTAGCTCAGTTCTGGGATTCACCACCGTAGAGGAAAAATTCTGGCCGTAGTCATGCGATGCTGCAACCGCCAGCGTCTGATCATGGTTAAAGCTCACGTAGACATCGGGGCCGCGAACGGCCAGTACAGGCTTATCGATAACGACTTCCGTGGAGTGTTCGGCGACGGAGAAATACCAGGAATAGCCAAAATCCTGCGAGCGCGCCACGATCACATCATGCTTGCCTTGCAACCACGATGCGTAAAGAGTTTCCCGATCAACGGGATCGACCTTGATCTGGGCATCAAACTGTCCGATCGAAGAGGGCAACAGGGGCCGCGGGGCACCCCAGGAAACACCATTGTCATCGCTGGTCAACAGGACCATGGTCGGAGCGGTGCAGGCCGGACATTGAGCTATGGGGCCATATTGCGGAAAAAGAATATAGATGTGAGCGCGAGCATCAGCCGCGAGCACGGGCTCCCACTGGTCTCCCGAGGTGTACCCGACACGACGTTGGAGAGTAAATTCGGAAACGGCCAGAACACACTCCGCAATTAGCATCAAGGAAGAACGGATTAGAACTTTCTTCACGATCCCGAAGTGGCTGGTTCTGAACAGCACACAAATTCTCCTCGGCAACTGCTGTTAGGGCTTTGCCCCATTGATAGCCGATCCTCTGGTTGGACCTTATCGCCATCTTGTTCCGGCGTCAAATTGCAACTTCCGTTTACAGAGAGCTGTTTGATGCGCTGGGGGCACCACTTTCACAGCGGCTGAGCTGCCACGTCCCGATGATCCGGTCAACTGTACCAGACTGATCCGTGGCTTAAGTTGCTCGCTTCTTTTTCCACAAGCCTCTTGAGTTCATCATGAATCGCAACAAGTCGCGATTTCCTTTTCTCATGCTCTGCCTTGTCGGCGAATGAATGACCCCTCCGATTGCGGTAGATGCGCTCTTGTTCCAATATCAGGTCAATTTCTCGTCGGAGTTTTTCAGTGTGGCTCGCGATGGAACTGTCGTCCATAGTGTGAACCTCGATTTCCAGGACGTATGCAGGCTGAAGGAATCAACAGGGCGGGCCATCGCTTTCTTTATCGCGGCCTCATCGAAATATCCAAGGTCTGTAATTCCCTTTGGCACACGGAACCTCCTCTTCGACTCAGAAAGGACTCAGAAGTTTTGGCTATCACATTTCGGATTCGGAGATCTCAGCAGGGCAGTGATCGTCCCGTGGCCTTTCCTGCCCTCATGAACTCGCTCGGCGTTCTCTCTAAGCACAATCCAAGACTGACAACCGGGATACAGCACGCACCATACTGCTCGCCCTTCAATTGGCACGGCGCGCCTTCATCTAAACGGAAACACTTTAGGGACGACCCGTTCTCAGACGCGATCTTCGCTTCTGGATCGCCTTTGCGGAACGTCCCAATGCTTTGCTCAGTTCTCGGTCAGTGGATCGACGTTTGGCGGTGACCTTCTTATCTTCGATTGCCGTCCAGCGCCTTCTATGGTGCCAGTAGCCAAACGTCTCGTTCGCCCTGCGCATGCTTGCCACCCACCGATGATGCCCTCAACTTCATGCAGCATCGAACGAAAAGAGTCGGATCCCGGCGATGATCAGATCACACGCACCAGTCCAATTCC
>JASHQK010000159.1 GCA_030039195.1 Candidatus Sulfotelmatobacter sp. | reverse complement strand
GTGCGCACTTCCATGCTCCGTAAATCCATGGCGCAGATGCCGCGACAGACGCGGTTGTCATCGAGCACGGCGGATAAGAATTCCCAGTGCTCGTACTTCTTTACTTTTCCTTCGGATTCGTAACGACGGACTTGTTCATCGAGCGCATAGAGAAGTTGCTGGCCGGTGGTCGCGCCGGCAAACGCCGTGCGGTTGTACAAAGTTCCACCGAAGCGGCGGAAGTCAAGCAATCCTTCCGGCGTGCGATTGAAGGGCACGCCCATGCGGTCGAGCAGATCGATGATGCCCGGGGCGGCTTCACACATGTCCTTGATCGGAGGCTGATTGCCGAGAAAGTCTCCGCCATAGACCGTGTCGTCAAAGTGCTGCCACGTGGAATCGCCCTCGCCCTTTAGGTTTTTCGCTGCATTAATACCGCCCTGCGCGCACACCGAGTGCGACCGCTTCACCGGCACGATTGAGAACAGATCGACCTGACCGCCCATCTCGGCGATCTTGATAACCGCGGCCAGTCCCGCCAATCCGCCGCCGATAACGATGATTCTTGGAGCCGCTGCCATGATTTCCTTATCAAAAAATCTTCATCGAAGAAGTCTTATCTCATCAGCGTCATTTGCCGATCGCCCATGCTTCCGGGCTCGTAAGGCTGTTGCGGGTGCGAACGGAACGAAGTGAGGCTGGCCAGTCCAGCGCCGCTCAAGACAACGAAGAACGCCAGGCACAGCGCCAGAAACCGCTTGCGCGCGACCTCGCCGGAAACGATGCCCCACTTGGCACAGAAAAGCCAGATCCCATAGGCAAAATGCCAGGATGCGGCGATCAGTCCGACCACATAAAACAGGAACTCAGAAGTGTGAACGAGCTCTGCCTGCACCTTGCCGAAAGAAAATTCCGGATACACGTGCAGGTCGGTGCCGGTGAACCGCATCGTCCAGACATGCCAGATGATGTAGAAGAACGCGATGGCGCCGGTCCAGCGCTGCAATGTGTACATCCAGTTGCCAGTCCAGGGATACGCGATCGGGTTGGAGTCGCCGCGATACCAGATATAAAAGCCGTAAAGCCCGTGATAAGCGATGGGCAACCAGATTCCGAACAGTTCCAGAAAAAACACCAGCGGCAGGCTGGCCAGGAAATTGACCTGCCGGGCGTAGGCTGCGGGCCCGCTGATGGCCGTCGAGTTCGAGATCAGGATGTGTTCGAAAAGAAATGCCCCGACAGGCACGATGCCGGTTAGCGAATGCAATCGACGCCAGAAAAACGAAGTTCCCTGACCGGCGCGCAACGGAGCCACACCCTGCAAAGCGGGAGCAGTAGGACTGGCTGAAGCCACGAAAGCTCCTTATGAAATCCCCAGTAAGAAAATAACTTCACATTATCTTGCGGCGTTAGAAGTGAAGTCAAGGAAGGCACGCGTACAGGTGGTGTCTTATGCCACAGTGTTTAAGACAGTACCCGCGTACAGGCCGGTTGCTCAGGAGGACAAACAAAGCCCGGAGTGTACGATGGTTCGTCTCGTCATTCCGAGCTCGGCGAGGAACCTGCTTTCCCACTCCGATCGCACCATTCCAGAAATTTTCGGAACGCCGCACCGCGATGGCTGTAGCGCGCTTTCTCTTCCGCGCTCAATTCGGCGAAGGTTTTCCGAATCTGCGGAAAATAAAATAACGGATCGTAGCCAAAGCCGTCTGACCCGCGCGGCGCATCGAGAATGATTCCCTCCGCCCCGCCCCGAAACGTAGCCAGTGTCTTTCCATCCTGCGCCACTGCCAGCACGCAGACGAATCGTGCCGTGCGTTTCTCCGGTGGAACATTTCTCAGTTCACGCAGCACACGCGCGTTGTTCGCTTCATCGTCGGTATTCGCGTCGGCTTCGTGCGGTTGCTTGCCGTGCAGATCCGGAGCCGCGTAGCGCGCCGAATGTACGCCCGGTTCGCCGTTCAACGCGTCAATCTCCAATCCAGAATCGTCGGCGACAACCATATCTCCCGGAACATGCCGGCTGTATTGTTCCGCTTTCTTGCGTGCGTTTTCTTCGAACGTATTTCCGTCTTCGACGACTGTGGGCAGAGAAGAGAAGTTGGGAATGCCGGCGATTTCGATTCCATGCGCCAGCGCAGCTCCCGCGAAATCCCGGAGCTTGCCAGCATTCGAAGTGGCAATCAGAATTCGTCGCATGCATCGGACCTCAAACTTCAGACCTCGGACTTCGGGCTTCAGTTGTTGGGAGGGAGGTCCTGAGGGCCGAGGTTTGGGGACCGACGCCGCGATACGAGCGAACCGCAGATTCCGAGCAGTGTCATGATTGAAATCCATCCTCCCAGCTCTCGATCCCACGTACGAATTAGCGTGACCTGCACTCGATTCATTCCCGCCTCGACTGGAACCAGAATCTGTCCTGTACTCTCACGCTCGGCTGTCTGCACGACCTGACCGTTTACTTCGGCCCTCCACGCGGGATAGGAAAATAGCTTTAGAGCTATCTGATCGGGGGCAGACATCTCAACCGTGAAGTACTTCGACTCCGCGTCCCATTTGTAGACGTGGATCGCGGCGTGCGCACTTCCGTGAACCTTGACCTTCCACGCATTCTTATCCGTAGCCGTCGGATCGGCTCCGACTGGAGTGTATTCATCGGTCCCTTCATAGCCGATCTGGTCGATCATGTTGTCGCGCATTTCTTTCAGGTCGGAGCGATTGTCCCACCAGGGCTCTTGAATTCGAACCCATGCCAGAACAATCACTAGAACGGCAACGGCGCAGACGAAGGCTCGCATCCACCATCGCCGCAAGCCGACCGTTACGAAGATCGCGAATATCATGCTCAGGCACAGCAGCCAGCGCCAGGGAAACTGCATGAATTCAAGTTTGGGCAAGTATTTCCACAACACCGCAGTGACTGGAAGCATGACGACGCTGCACGCCGCTCCCCAGAACACAAGCGCGTTCCAGACTTCAGGTCGGGTTCCGCGCCATTTTCTGGCGGCCCAGGCCGCGGTGAGAGTGCCCGCGATTTCGAGCAGCGCTACCCACGAAATCATTCGATTGAAAGCATCGTGATCCGGGTCCGTGGTGTGGATGAAGAGAAAATTGTCTTGCGGTCGCGATCCGGCCGAAATTGCCTCTGCAATGTTCACCCACTTTTGTTCGTAAACCGCCGGCACAAGATAGAAAGCGGCCAGGCAGGCGCCCAGTACGACCGCACATCCGCCCACCAGAAGAAGCCTCGGCGACCGC
>JASHQK010000158.1 GCA_030039195.1 Candidatus Sulfotelmatobacter sp. | reverse complement strand
TCGACGACGAAAAACAGATCGTCACGCTGCAAGAAGGCAACACGCCTCTCTACGAACTTCCACGCGCGGCGAAAAGTTTGGGCATGCTGCATCTGCTGGCCAAGCACCAGGGCATGAATCCCACCGGCTCGTTCAAAGACACTGGAATGACGGTCGCGGCAACATTCGCCCGTCGAGCCGGTTTTCACTGGGTCGCCTGCGCTTCCACCGGAAACACCTCGGCATCCATGGCGGCCTACGCCGCCCGCGGCGGAATGCGCAGCCTGGTGCTCGTTCCCGAAGGCAAGATCTCCTGGAGCAAGCTATCCCAGGCGCTCGACTACGGCGCGCTCACCTGCCAGCTCCGCACCGACTTCGACGGCTGCCTGCGCCTGCTGCAGGAACTTGTACTGCGCGCGCCCGTGTATCAGTTGAACTCGATCAATCCCTTTCGCCTCGAAGGTCAAAAAACCATCGTGCTCGAACTGCTCGAACAGCTGGAGTGGACTCCGCCCGATCACATCATCGTTCCCGGCGGCAATCTCGGCAATAGTTCGGCAATCGGCAAGGCGCTCCTCGAGATGCGTGACCTGGGATTGATCTCGCAACTGCCCAAGCTCTCTGTCATTCAAGCTGCAGGCGCCAACGCGCTGGCGCGGACCGTGCGTGAAGGTGGCAAGCAACTGATCAGCGTGCAACCCGACACGCGCGCCACGGCGATCCGCATCGGCAATCCGGCATCTTGGAAAAAGGCTGTGCACGTGCTCGAAGCGACCGGCGGAGTTTGCGAGGAAGTCAGCGAGATCGAGATCGCGCAGGCGAAGGCCGAAATCGGCGCGGAAGGCATCGGATGCGAGCCCGCCTCCGCGGTGACCCTCGCCGGGCTGAAAAAGCTCTTGCGGCAGGGCTTCGTCAATCCCGATGAAACCGTCGCTCTCATCTTGACCGGCCATTCATTGAAAGATCCCGACTATACTATCGACTTTCATCGCGGCGAGTTGTTCCAGGGCACGCGCGATGAAAACGCGGCCGCCGCATTGAATCCGCTGCGCCGTCCGCCAATTGTGCTCGACGCCACGCTCGACGCTGTCCTCGGCACGCTCGACCAGGCGGAGAAGTCCTGAACGAAGCCATGCCATCGCAAGCCACTTCAACCCGCCGTCTCCGGCAACGAGTTCACCTTGCTCTGCCCGCAACCTCAGCCAATCTCGGTCCGGCGTTCGACGCCGCCGCGCTGGCCATGAACTTCTACATCCGCATCGATGCGCGTGCCGCGAAAGAGTTCTCCATTCAGGCCACCGGACGCGATCGCGAGATCTGCGGCAGAATCGAGAATCATCTCATCCTCAACACTTATCGCGAGGTCCTCGAAGCAGCGCGCAAGCCGGTCACGCCTCTCGCTCTGAAGATCGCTAACGACATTCCGATTGGCAAGGGCTGTGGATCGTCCGCCGCGGCGCGTCTCGCCGGAGTCGCGCTCGCCGTTCATTTCGGAAAGCTCCATTGGCGAGACGCCCACATCATCGGCGAAGCTTCCCGCCGCGAGCAGCATCCCGACAACGCTTCGGCCTGCTGGATGGGCGGCATCACCGTGGCGCGCATGTCGGGCGAGGCCGAGGCTGAGGTCGTCAACATTCATCCAAAAGGGAAGTGGCCGCTGCTGCTCGCCGTCCCTGCAGAAAGCCTCGCCACCGAGGAGGCTCGCCGCGCCCTTCCCACGCAGCATTCGCATGCCGACGCCGTGGCCAACGTCCGCAACTCGATGCTCCTGCTCGCTGCCCTCACTCAAGGACGCCACGAGTTGCTGGCTCACGCTCTCGAAGACCGCATCCATCAGCCGTATCGCGCGGCGCTGTGTCCGCTGCTGCCGTGCCTGCAGGAATTGCAAGGCACAAGCGGCATCGCGGGAGCAGCCCTAAGCGGCGCAGGACCGTCAGTGCTCATGTTCCTCGACCCGCGCGCCTCGGTGGCAAAAGTGAGCCGCGCCGTGACCGAACATTTGTCGAAGAACGGTCTCTCGGCCGAACTGATTCCGACCTCGATCACGCTGCGCGGCGGAAGATCCATGTAGGGACAGCCGCCGACGTTGAGCCTGCCCTGAGCAAGCGAGCGCGCCGAAGGGGCTGTCCGGCCGAGCGAAGCTCGGCATAAGTCTCCGGAATACACAACCAGTTTTTTTTGCACGCTCCTTGTAAATTATTGTTTCTATTTGACTTAAGCTGGGGTGATCTGCCTTGTTTTTGGCAAAATCTTGAAAACAAATGACTTTTACGGAAAATATTCCGGAATAAGGACTTATATCGTGTTTCGTGGCAATTTTCTGGGCCGCTGTTCGGCATGAATTTGGGGCCTGATCCGGGCACATTTCGAGTATGCGCTTTCGGTATTCTCAGTCAAGGTTATGCGTCACATAAGGGCTGTGGAAAAGTGCGGAAAAGTGGACGATGGTCTTCGGGGCCTCAAGAAACAATCGGCGAAGCGACACGGGTCCGAACGGCGCTCAGCATGTCAGTCAGGCCTTCCAGCCGGTTTTGAAGCCGAGGTGTTTGTTGAGGTCCCATGGTCCGCAACAGTTCACCTTCAGCGTGACGCAAACATCGGGTATGTGCCGGTTGTTCCAGCCTGTTTGGGCCGGGGATTCCGTGCGCGTCCCCCAGCCCGATGGCGTAGGCCGCTTCTTCAAACGATAGGCCAGCCGTGGACCGCGCCCACTCAAGAATCTTTGGGTTGAGCGTCGGCATCTTCGATTGCAAATCTTATAGTAAATCTGAAAGCCCTGCTCTCGCGGAGTGTGTGGGGGAATTCGAAGTAGCACCGCGGGGGCGCGGTTGTACTTGGACAAAACTTGGTTGTGACTCAATTCCAGCCCTTGGCCCACAGGCGTCATCCCGAAGGGCCCGCGTTGTTACGAGCGGGCCGAGGGATCTTGCGAGGATCGGATAAGTCCCACGCGAGATCCCTCGCTCCGCCTCGCTACGCTCGCCTCCGGCTGGAAGCCGGAGGTCTACCAAAGCGGCTACGCTCGGGATGACGCCCTTCTCTGAGTGCAGGTTCGGTCATATCTCAAACTGAGCTATTGGCCAGAAGATTCTTGGTTGAGGACATCCCAACGGGGATAATTAAGCTGACCTTGACGGGGTGCTAAAGCACATCGAACGGCCTGAGATTTGAGGCCGTTTTTCTTTTGCCGAAATCCCCCACTCTGCGAACACCGCGTAGGGTGAGGCAACCGGCGCTAAAGCGCGGTTCTTGTAGGTCGCGGGGTGCGGCACGAGTGAACTCGTGCCCTTCCCGTCTGCAGCAAAAATTCCCACACAACGAAAAACGCGTTGTGTGGGCCACCCACCTTTCGGACGGCGCCGTCCCTACATAATTCGGCTGGCGGACGAGGGCGTCCGCCCCTACACGGGCATTGCCACTACGCACTCGGGCGGACGAACGCGTCCACCTCTACACAAGCCCGTCCTCCACAGGCGCTACATGCGGCTGGCGGGCGGGATGATGCCGTTCATGCGCAGATACACGACCATCTGGCCGTAATGATCCATGGAGTGCGACGCGAAGCCCATCGCCAGGGCCAGGCGCGAGACGTGGCCTTCGCCGAATGGGCTCTTCACGGTTTCGGTCAGATTCTTGTCGTTGATGGTGGCGATAGCCTTGTGTGCGTAGGCGAAAGAGTCTTTCAGATACTGCATGATGTCGGCCTTCGACGTGAGCGACGCGGGGCCGGATTCGTCGCCGATATCGACCGGCGGTTTCTGCTCCAGGATCGCGGCGGCGAGTTCGTAGTTGACGGCGGCGACGTGTTTGATCTGCTGCGCGTAGGTGCGGACGCCTTTGAATTCGCCGTTGGTCGGCGCGAAGTTGAATTTGTCTTCGGGCATGGCGTCGGCTGCGGGCACGAACTCGTGCTCCGTGCTGCTAAGGGCGTGGTCCAGAAGGTCCGTCACCGTGTGATGTTCGGCGGGCGCCTTGGCGGCCTGAGCCAGCGCGCCGAGGGTCATTGCGAGAATGAAGCAAGAAAGCAGAAGCAGTCTGTTCGTCGATTTCACGGTGTTCGCTCCCATGGGTTATTTTTCCTTCGCAAACCGGACGTAAAGATATCAGATTCAACCTCCCCATCCCAAAATCAGGGAGAAGCAGGGCGCACGACTCTTCGCGACGCTCATCGGAAAACTCGTGTCGTCCGCTGAAGAGGACTCGTTCCGTTTCTCGCTTGCGTTCCCGGCACTGACGTGCCGGGCTTTCAGATTCCGCCGCTTCGCGGCTGAGGCAGTTTCCTCAGGGACTAAAGGCCGAGCCTTCAAACGCCACTCTCGCGCAGCTCCAAGCCACGCCGTTTCAGACCAGCCTTCACTTTCAAGAAGCTGCGTCACTGGCCGCATTATCCAGAGTCGCGTATGGCTGAGGCCGCGCGCTCCGAGCCAAAGGGCCACTCCGATTCCTTCCACGCGCGAATGAAATAGATGAGAAGCCCGGTCAGCAGAATCACGACCGCATAGCGCACTTCTTTCTGCCAATTCACGCGCATGAAGAGAATGAAGACGAACCCGGCGCTGGCCGCGAGCGCGGGCACGGGATAAAACCACATGCGAAACGGGCGCGGCATGTTGGGACGGCGAACTCGCAGCACAATCAGTCCCAGGGCCTGCACCAGGAACTGCACAATGATGCGAATCACGACCAGCGCCGCGATGGCATCCTGCAGGCGCAGAAAACAGAATGCGGCCGCGGTTACTCCCAGTGCCACCAGCGAAACATAAGGGAAGCGATGCTCAGGATGCACCTTGGCAAACGCGCGGAAATAGTTGCCGTCTTTCGCGGCGGCATAGGGCACGCGGGAATATCCCAGCATCAGCGAAAAGATCGAAGCAAATGCCGTCCAGATGACGAGCGCGGTCACGACCCGCGCCGCCCACGGGCCATAAATTCGTTGCATGAACATCGAGAAAACGTAGAGGCCGCTGTTGTTCTGCCCGGCGGCGAGCATCTCGCGCCACGGCACGACGGCGAGGATGCAAACGTTCATCATGAGATATAGACCGGCGACGATCAGGATGGAAAGCAACAAAGCGCGAGGAATATTTTTGCCCGGATCTTTGATCTCGTCGCCGAGAAAGCAGACGTTGCCGTATCCCCAATAGTCGTAAGCCGCGAAGACCATGGCGCCGCCCAGGCCGGTAAGGAACTTGTGCGAGAGATGGAATGCGCCGGGAGGAAAATCGAAAGCCTGCGCGGCGTTGAAGTGCGTGAGCCCGGCGAAGATGATCCAGCCGATCGTGCCCATCACGCCGATCCACAGCAGATTCGAGAGCCGGCCGATGATGGTGATGCGGCGGTAGAGCAGCAAGATGGTGAACAGGCAAACGGCAACGGCAACCGATGTACCGCGCGTGACGATCCAGCCTACTTGCAGAGTTCCAGCCCAGGGCAGATGCAGCACGGCATTGTGCTGAGCGAGAACGATGTCGAGACTGGGCCAGTAATAAGCGGCATAGCCGGCCAGGCCGATGCAGCCAGAGGCGATCGAGAGCGGCGCGCTGAACGACAACTGCCAGATGAATAAGAACGAAATCAGGCGTCCGAATTTTTGCGGGCCATAAATCTCACGCAGGTAGCGATAGGAACCGCCGGAGCCGGGCATGGCCGCGCCGAGTTCCGCCCACACCATGCCGTCGCACATGGCGAAGATCGCGCCGACGATCCATCCCAGCAGAGCCTGCGGACCACCCATGGCGCTCACGACCAGCGGCATGGTGATGAACGGTCCCACGCCGATCATGTCGATCATGTTCAGCGTGGTGGCGGCGCCCAGTCCCATGCCGCGGATCAGGGTGGGAGAAGATTCCGGATTCGTTCTAGAGTTCATTCGCTCAGGGGCTAAAGCCCGTCGTCTTTTCCACCGCCAGCGGCACGACTGAAGCCCCGGCCTGATACGAACCTGACAGCTGGCAACTGGTACTGGCTACTGGTTTCCGTGTCCCGCGTTCAGGATGTTCGCGAATAGCCGCACCGCCCCGGGCACGCCCGCAGGCAGTTGCCGGAAGAATGCGTAGCCCGTGTAAATGTATGTTCCCTTGCCGTACTGCGCGCGCAACAGGCCGCCTTTCTGCGCGTCTTCGCCGGGATCGTGGCACGCCAGCAGCGGCGTGAAATGATCGTCCCACTGCGACATGAAGTAAAGGCCGCGCTCCTGCACCCAGCCATCGAAATCGTGTCCGGTGATCGTGTTGGGATCATGAAAGATGGAATCGTTGGGCGCAAGAATTGTTACCGGCGCTTCTTCAACGGAAACGCGCGCGCGGCTGAGCTCAGCGGGATATGGCGTGAGCTTGCCGGAGTTGAAATCTCCCACGCCAGTGTTGTATTGCACGACGAGCGTGCCGCCGGCGTGAACGTAATCCAAGAGCTTGGGATTGTTCGCGACCACATCTTTTTGCGTGTCGTAGGTGCGAATTCCCAGGACGACAGTTCCGTACTTGCCCAAATCTTCTTTGGCGAGGCTTTCGGCGGGAATCAGCGTGACATTCATCCCAATCTGCTGGAGCACGGTAGGAATGTCATCGCCCGCCCCCATGATGTACCCGACTTTCAGATCGTGCCGCACTCGCACGTCGACGATGCTGACGCGCTGGCGCGCGGGCTCGTAATAATAGAAGCTGCCGAGATCCTCGCGCGTGATCAGCGTATAGCCTTCGGAAAATTTCTGGCCCTCAGAATCGAGCACGGCGTGAATCGTGGCGCGGCCCTCTTGTAATTGCGAGGGAAAGATCTGGAATTGGAAATCCTGCTTTTCGTTGCGATGAGTGAAGTTGACGGCTAGCTGCGCCGGTTCCGAACGCCATCCCTCGGGCAATTGCAGATGCAGTGTGCCGGGAGCGTCGTGCGCGAGATTGCTGGTCACGCCGACCTTCACCGAAGAACTCGATCCGTTGTGCGTGGAAATCACCTGCGTGCCGGGCTCCAGTTCCACAGAAAATGCCGGAACGATAGCCAGCGGCTGCGAACGTGGCTTGCCGGAATCGTCGATGAACGGAGTGGAAACGACCGCCGCGACTTCACTGGCGGCGCGCACGGAGCCTCCGCTTGCGACGGAGTACGTCACCTGCGCACGCAATGGCGGAGGCGGGAAGGGAAGCGTG
>JASHQK010000157.1 GCA_030039195.1 Candidatus Sulfotelmatobacter sp. | reverse complement strand
TCCGTAAGTTCAGCTCGCACCTCCAAATCTTGTCAGTGGGCGTAATCACCGTCATTCTGGAAGATCATGAACTCGTTTCCGCACTGGCCACACTATTCGTTGGCGAAGACGATCGGGGCTCCGGTCGCAGCGGAAAGCGTGCAGCGGCAAAGCGGGCGGTTGACGACGAAGTGTACGGTACGGAACATCTCCAGATGAACGCCAAAATGCGACCAGCGTCCACCGAAAAGGCTGGGTGCAGCGGTCGGATATAACCGATCCTCTGGTTATTGTGGCCGAATGTTGCGTTCGTGTATGTCGGGCAAATTGCCGACAATTTCGTACGGACGAGTCGGGGCTCCGGAAGGCACGAGCTAGGCCAGGATAGGAGCTTTCGCTATCCTGGCCCAAAGGACGGATGAGAAGAGCCGTCGGCTTGCTGATCGAACACAGCCCTAAGCTGCCACTTCCACTGCAGCCATGAGCTTCAGAAGGGCCTGAGCCCCCACGGTCGATGATGCAGGATTCTGTCCGGTCACGAGGCGGCCATCAGTGACGGCAAAGGGCTGCCAGTCCGCTACTTTCTCAAAAACTGCCCCGAGGCGCAGGAGTTCATCTTCAACGAGGAAGGGCACAACATGAGTGAGCTCAACCTCTGCTTCTTCGCCATTCGTAAATCCCGTTACGTGTTTTCCTTTCACAAGCGGGGCACCCTTGTATTTAACGTGACGAAGCACCCCTGGCGCGTGGCAAACCAATGCGATTGGCTTACCCGAATTATAGAAGGATTCGAGCAGAGCGATGGACACGGGGCTCTCCGCGAGGTCCCACATCGGACCGTGACCGCCGGGATAAAACACGGTGTCGTAATTTTCTGCCTTCACATCTGCGAGCTTGACTGTGTTGGCAAGGGCCCTTTGCGCCGCTGCATCCTTCTTAAAACGAGCCATCGCGGGGGTTTGGTTTTCGGGCAAATCACTCTTTGGATCGATCGGGGGCTGCCCGCCTTTCGGAGAGGCCAGCGTCACATCAACACCAGCGTCTTTGAAAACGAAGTACGGCGCCGCAAACTCTTCAAGCCAAAAACCGGTTTTGCGGCCGGTGTTGCCAAGTTGATCATGCGATGTGAGCACCATCAAGATTTTCATTATTGTTCTCCTTTGTCCTCTGCTGTGGGTGTTTCCGACTGGTCGGATAATTCATCACAGCAAACGGACTGGAGGCAGGACAATTGCCCAATAGTATCGTCGATACTTTGGTATAAACCCGTAATAGCCAACACGCCAACGACATTGCGCTCTGGGTCAACTTCCCGGGCCGGAGCCTTTCGGCAATTTGATTGGACCGTTTACTGGCGGGACTGCGCCCCAGGTTTGAACGGGATGCGGAGCGAAAATGTCTCCATCTTAGGGATGGTCATTGGCTCGCACTCGGATTCTCGATGATGTGGAACCCTGATTTCGCGGATCGTCTGTCGAGTCGACGTATTCAAGTCCCAGCGGTCCGATCGCTGATACTTGCGTGATGTACTCACCAGATTTCGCCCAATGAAAGTGCGATGTATTGCCGGGCAGAATGATCACAGCTCCGGGCGGGTACGCCTCCAACTCATCGGCCTCGAATTCGTCGCCGAGGCCAATGTAAAACACGCCGGAAATGACTGTATAAATGCGATCTTCTGGGTGTTTGTGTGGCATCAATTTCACGCCGTGAGGTACTCGAACTCTGACCACGTACGGTCCCGCTTTCGATGGCTGACCGACAACAACGGCAAGCCGCACGGAAGGTGGAAAGGCGGCAAAGGGCTTCCACTCAATGTCTTCGCTCAGAATCGCCTTGAAAGTCGATTCGCCGGGTTGACGAGGTCGCAGCTTTCGTTTCAGCACTAAAAGATGAATTAGACCCTTACAGCGTCCGAATCAATTGACCGATAGTATTGCCGACACCTTTGTATCACCTAGCCTGAGCGATTTGTTTTCCGTTGGAGGTCGGCTACTCGGCTTTTTTGAAACGCATCTTTCCATTGATCCAATGGTATCGGCGACACCTTCGTCCAATAGATTCTGTTCTGGACTTCTGGCTTAATCACCGTCAGGAATTGAGATGCAGAGTCACCCAGAGAACGGCAATCTCGGACTGGAGAGGTAAGCCATGGAAAACGTAATGTTCAGCAGCGCCGCGGTACAAACGCCTTGGCAAGGCCCGACCGACAGTAATTTGTCCAGTTCCAGAACTAATCCGATTATTTTCCCATCGAGGGAGTACCAACAATACGACCGGGCGCCGCGACGAACAGAGGAATTCGTTGAACCGAACCTCTCGCTGGAAGATGACCCCATGATTGAACCGGAGTTCAGAGGAATTGTCGGTAGCAACTCGAGACTCAAGGCCGTCATCGAGAACATCCAAATCGTAGCTCCGGCAGACACATCGGTTCTCATTCTGGGGGAAACCGGCACCGGAAAAGAGTTAATTGCTCGTGCGATTCACGACCTCAGTCCGCGTAAGAATTATCCGTTCGTAAAGGTGAACTGTGCCGCCATTCCCTCTGGACTACTGGAGAGCGAATTATTTGGCCATGAAAAGGGTGCGTTCACAGGAGCTATCGCCCAAAAGATCGGACGGTTTGAGCTCGCAGACAAAGGAACACTTTTCCTGGATGAGATTGGGGATATACCGCTTGAATTGCAGCCGAAACTGCTGAGGGTTTTGCAGGAACAGGAGTTTGAGCGCCTGGGGAGCACTCGTACGCAACGGGTCGATGTTCGTGTCGTAGCAGCCACGAATGCAAACCTTGCACCGATGGTCGCAGAAAAAAGATTCCGGTCTGACCTTTTCTATCGCCTCAACGTGTTTCCGATAACCGTCCCGCCCCTGCGCGAACGTCGCGATGATATCGAACGACTCGTCCGTCATTTTGCTAAGAAGTACGCCCAGCGGATGGGGAAGCACATCGTGAGCATACCGAAAGCCACGATGGATGCTCTCCGCAGGCACACGTGGCCAGGCAATATCCGCGAGTTGCAGAACCTGATGGAGCGAGCAGTGCTGTTGTCTCCCGGGCCGCAACTACGAGTGCCCTTGGCCGATATCGTTGTTCCTCTCGCGGTAAACGATGACGTTCAATCCAGTGCGTTGGAACAAGTGGAGCGAGAGATGATTGTGCGGGCATTGCAAGAAAGTAATTGGGTAGTTGGAGGCGTCCGCGGAGCTGCCGCTAGATTGCGTCTGAATCGGACGGGGCTCGCGTACAAGATGAAGAAGTTCGGAATCTCGCGCCCGACGTAGAAGGATTGGGCCAGAGTAAGAGATCCCTCATTTCGACCGGAGCAGGATATATGCCACAAGCAAGCGTTGAGCCGCGAGCGCCGAATCCCCTGGATGTCGTCCCCGACAAAATGCCATTCGATGTACCTTACGGCCCTCCGATTTCCCTGGAACGTGCTCAGGCAGCCATCAACGCTGTGGTTGCAGAGGCCAAAAAGCGGGACTGGAAAATGAATGTCGCGGTGGTCGATTCCGGAGGCAATCTCGTCGCCTTTCAGCGCATGGACGGAGCGATGCTTGCTTCCATTCAGATTGCGGAGCATAAGGCACGCGCGGCCGCGATTTTCCGGCGCGAAACTAAGGTCTTCGAGAACGCTATCCAGGTCAACAATTTCACCTATCTGATGACACTGGATGGTTTCATCGCGTCCCGCGGCGGTCTCCCACTAATCGAGAGCGGTAAATTGATCGGGGCAATCGGTTGTTCGGGCGGGACTGACTCCCAGGACGAGATCGCCTGCAAGGCTGCGCTGGCGCTCATTGAATAGCCCCGGCGGGATCTATTTGTTGAGCTTATCGACAAATACGAAGGGGGAACACATACCAAAGTAGGGGATGACATCACGCTCATCGTAGGGCATCCTCATTGCAACGGGGCGCGGCTCGAATGCTCATGTGGGGGATTGCACCATGAACCGGCCCAGTGCGATGTCAATCCTGTTATTGTTTGTCTTCTCATCATATGCTTGGCCCCAGACCGAACTCGCAACCATGTTCGGTACCGTCACCGACCCGAATGGCGCGGTTATTGCCCAACCCCAAGTCACGCTGCTCAACCAAACCTCCGGATTGAAGCGAGACTCATCTACTGACTCGACGGGCCAATATCATATCGCGGGGTTGCCGATCGGAAACTACTCTGCTCGCAGCACTTAACTATTTTTATTCTCGATTCGTATAACGGCCGATCAGGCAGTCGATTCAAAGTCTGCATCGAGGTGAACCGTGACCGAGACAAAGAATGACTCTACTCTCGAGGCCTCAATTCCTACTGCTTCTCTGGAATCGATCCTTTGCACGGAGGAGTTGCAACGCCGCCCATCGCGTCCGCCCGATTACGAAAAAGAGAACCGCGCGCTTGCGAAGCTGCTGAGCGCGGTAGCTGACTCGCCCCGCACCATCTTTCAAACATTAGCTGAGACGATCCGGGACATCACCCAATGTGACTCCGCCGGCCTTAGCTTGCTGACGAGAGATGGCAAGACCCCGCATGTTGACGGCCAAAGGTTTTATTGGCCAGCCATTTGCGGCATGTGGAATCCTCACGTTGGAGGCGGGACCCCACGCAATTTCGGCCCCTGCGGGGACGTCCTCGATCAAAATCGTACCTTATTGTTCACACATTTCGAGCGCCGTTACCCTTATTTGATGCCGGTCAGTCCGGCAGCCGAAGAGTGCCTGCTGGTTCCGTTTTACGTTGACGGCAAGGCTGTAGGAACCATATGGGGAATCATGCACAGCGACCTCCGCAAGTTCGATGGAGAAGATGACCGGGTGATGGCCTCTCTGGGGAAATTTGCATCCTCGGCGTACCAGGCATGGATGCACATAGAGGACCTCAGAATCCAGGTGGCCGAGCGCGAAAAGGCGGAAGCTGAAGTCCGTCAACTGGCGAGTGGCCTGGAAGCCAAGGTCCGGCGTCTGGTCGAGGCCAACGTTGTAGGGGTCGTCATGTGGAATCTCGAGGGTGCGATCACCGGCGCAAATGAAGCATTCCTCCATATGGTGCAATACGACCAGGGTGATCTCGCCTCGGGTCGAGTGCGCTGGACGGATCTTACTCCACCCGAATGGCGCGAGTGCGACTACTGGGCGATCGCTCAACTAAAGAAGACCGGCATCTTTCAACCCTATGAAAAGGAGTTCTTCCGAAAAGACGGCAGCCGGGTGCCCGTGCTGCTCGGCGGTGCACTTTTCGAAGGCAACGGGAACGACGGTGTGGCTTTCGTCCTGGATTTGCGTCAACAAAAGCGAGCTCGGGAAGAGTTGCGGCGCAGCGAGGCATTCCTTGCGGAAGCTCAACGTCTCACCCACATAGGCAGTTATTCCTGGCGCGTAGCGACGGATGAAATCAAGTGGTCGGAGCAGCTCTATCGGATCTACGAATTTGAGATCGGCGTGCCTGTAACGCCCGAACTGATCCGCACTCGAGTCCATCCGGAAGATGTCACTCTGATCGAGAAAATGGTCGAGCAGGCAAGAAACGGCCGCGACGACTTTGAATGGCAATATCGTTTGCTGATGCCTGACCACTCGATCAAGTATCTGCATGCCGTCGCTCATGCGACCCGGGATCAGGATGGTCAATTGGAGTACATCGCGGCGGTTCAGGATGTGACGGCGCGGCGCCTGTCGGAAGAGGCGTTCGACAAGGCCAGATCGGAACTTGCACACGTTACCAGGATGATGAGCCTCGGAACGCTGGCAGCAGCGATCGCTCACGAAATCAATCAGCCGCTGTCCGGCATTGTCACCAACGCCAGCACCTGTCAGCGGATGTTGACCGCCACGCCTCCCAATATTAACGGTGCTCTCGAAACGGCGCGTCGGACCATTCGTGACGCCAACCGCGCTTCTGAAGTGATCGTGCGGTTGCGTGCCCTCTTCAACAGGAAGGAGACTGCGACTGAGTCGGTGGACTTGAATGAGGCCACGCGAGAAGTTGTTGCGCTGTCATTGAGTGGACTTCAGAGAAACGGGGTGGTTGTGCGCGCAGAACTGGCTGACAACCTTCCTTGCGTCACCGGCGATCGCATCCAGCTTCAGCAGGTTGTCCTGAACTTGCTTCGGAATGGTGCCGATGCGATGAGCAGAGTCGACGATCGTCCCAGACACCTGGTCATCATAACCGATCGAGATGAAGGAGATCGAGTACGCGTCAGCGTGAAAGATGTGGGAGTCGGCTTCGAACCACAAGCCGCGGACAGGCTTTTCGAAGGCTTCTATACAACGAAGGATGACGGAATGGGAATCGGATTGTCGGTCAGCAAGTCCATTATCGAGAGTCATCATGGCCGCCTGTGGGCGGAACAGAATGACGGCCCGGGAGCGACTTTTTCATTCTCTATCCCCTGCCGGCGGGAGCAGGGTTTGGCGGCTTGACGTGACGATTATGCAGTTCGTGACAGCTTGATTTGAGAACGAACGACTGCCAAGCTAAGAACAAGCCGCGGTTCTGCGATTGGTGCGGTCCGACAGGAGAATGAGCGTAAGCATTCCTTTACCGGGGCGGATATGCTGTGAAAATGTAATCTGTTGACGCAACCTTCGTGTGGCACGTGTATCCGCATTCGGAGCCCGTCACGGAAGGCTTGAAAGTCTCAGACGCGGTATCGTACTGAAATTGGGCAAATGCCCATCCATGTGTATTCGGGAAACGCTTCGAGTCCTTCTCAATAAATGAGAGCGACTTTAGGGTGTCCGGCACCTCCACAAAATATGGCGACACCAGATTCTGCTTCTTGATCCACTCGATCTTCACGGCCTGGGAACCTTCTGGGAACGCCTTGCCGTTATCGGGGACACCTGCCTTATAGGCGTCAATCATCGTTGGATTTCCCAGAATCGCCTTGACGCTGGTTTTGGTTTCACTGACCGCAATAGTCTGCCAGGTGTCGTATCCTCTGAACTCAGAGAATGCGAGTCCATCCGGCACTTTGAGCGTATACCTATCTTGTTGCGCCAACAGCGTCACGCCGATCAGGATAGTGAGAACTACCCCAGGGACTGCAAATGTCGGAACCCGTTTGTTTCTCATGTGTAAATACCTCCTAGGGCAAACAAACAACCGCCGCTACTTTCATTTCCAACTCGACTACTGCAAAAGAATCATCCTGAAACGCCAGCCGCCTTTACACTTTGAGTTAAACCCAAACCAAGGTCAAAACAATTGGACGATGGTATCGGCAATACCTTTGTATCGGTTGTACGGCTGAGCGATCTTCTCGGGCGGACTTCAGTTAAGCGCGAAACGGCGAGCACTCTTGGTTGACAGCTCCCGGTTCATCGTCCGCGTGCACCCCCTGGACGCATCGAATGAGCATGTCAGCGACAAAAGAATCACCCCTCTCGGTATTGAACATTGCGTCGTACAGGTGGGGGTCCGGCCATTTCAGACCGAGATATTGACGGACGAACGCGGCGCGCGCTTTGTCGGTTGTGTCGATCTGTTCAATGGCCTTGTCCTGAGTTGCACCGCGCGCAATCAGTCTGTGGATCTTGTAGTCGCGAGATGCGTAGAGAAACACGTGGAAGACATCCTTGCGATTGCGCAGGAAATACTGCCCACCGCGGCCGACAATTACCGAGGGTCCGCTGGAAAAGGCGGTCTTGACTGCTGTTTCCGAAACATTGGCGATCCGGCGCGCATCCAGCAAGTGCAGGCGGTTGGTGGGTGGCAAGCCTCCCTCAAACGCGCCCCGAAGAAAATCCTGGAAAAGCCGGTACACGGGAGGATCGGTTCGCCATTCTCTGCGCTCCACCGCTTCCGGCGAGCTTTCGGTCAATCGCGCGATTTCCTGTGTCAACCGTTCGTCCCACAGGCTCCATCCCAGGCGGCTGGCGACCAAACTGGCAATTTCGGATGCCCCGCAGCCGAACTCGCGCTCAATTGTGATGGCATGTACCATTGCGTCTGTCCTTAACCCGCCGCAACTTGTCCGCCCGCTCCTGGATCATTCTTCTTCAAGAAAAACGCAAGAACGAACATGATGGAGCAGAGCGCTCCCAAGACCCAAAAAATGTCCATATAAGACAGTGCACCGCCTTGCCGATGCACCAATTCGTAGAACCTCGCAACTGCCTGGTCGCGGGCATCTACGGCCCGAAGGCCGGAGTGCGCGATTGTTGCACTCAATGCATGAAGCGCCGAACGATATGCAGGCGTATCGGGAGTGATGTGACCGACGAGGATTTGCTGGTGATATTGAGCCCGCCGGACAATCATGGTGGTCACGACGGAAGTTCCGATACTGCCGCCGATATTACGCATGAAGTTGATCATGCCGGATACGCTATTGCCTTTCTCTTCAGGAACTCCGATATAACCCGCTGCGGTGATTGGAACGAATAGGAATCCGATTCCTACGACTTGG
>JASHQK010000156.1 GCA_030039195.1 Candidatus Sulfotelmatobacter sp. | reverse complement strand
CTGAGAAGTACTGATAGACCGACCCGATACTTACCCCGGCAACCTCCGCAATTCTGTTGGTGGTGAGCGCGCTGAACCCTTCGCGTTTTAACACTCGGATCACGGCATCAAGAACCGCATCCACGGTCGCAATAGCCCGTCGCTGCTTCGGCCTCCGGCGCCTACGATGAATCGGTCCTCTTGCCGCCATGGTCGCGAGATTTCTTAATATGAGCAAATATACAAGTTATTGTCAATCTATCTCAATCTAACGCCTTTTTTGTCCAAATATATATGCGAGTACACAAGGATAAGCATTCCATGTAAGGTGCCTCTATGGACATGAGCTTTAATACATTTTAAAAAACTCAAGGAGGCGTGCATGCTTTGTCTGATTACCGGCGCGACGGGGGAGATTGGATCGAAAGTAGTAGAGAATTTGCTGGCGCGAGGGCAGCGGCCGCGGATCTTTGTTCGCGACTTCGAGAAGGCACGTTCGCTTTTCGGCGAGCGTGTTGACGTCTTCGCCGGCAATCTGGCCGACCCCGCTGCTCTAAGAAGAGCAATGGAAGAGGTCGACTCGCTCTTTCTCCTGAACAGCGGGCCGGAGATTCCAGCACGGGACGAAATAGCGGCGATTGCGGCCAAGCACGCCGGGGTGAAGCATTTGGTCAAACTATCCTCCCTCGATGTGCAGCACGGCCTGGCGATCGGCACCTGGCATGAACATGGCGAAGCCGCCATACGCGCGCTGGATGTGCCCTTTACATTTCTGCGGCCCAGTGGCTTCATGTCGAATCTGCTGGCGTGGGCGCAATCGATTAAGAGCGAAGGAATCGTACGCTCCTCCACAGGCGATGGCCGACGAGCCTTCATTCACTCGGGCGACATTGCGGCGGTCGCGGCCGAGGTGCTGCTCTCAAGAGGACACGTCGGGGAATCCTTATTCCTGACCGGACCGGAAGCCTTGAGCTTCGCCGAGGTCACCGCGAAAATCTCCACGGTGATCGGGAAGCCTCTGATTTTTCAGCCTATCTCCGACGAAGAAGCACGTAAACAATATGCGGCAACCGGCGCTCCGTCGGCGGAAACTGAGGCTCACGTTGCCCTGTGGCGGGCCATTCGCGAAGGACGACTCGCGATGGTCACGGACACGGTCGAAACCATTCTTCGCCGGCCGCCGGTCGCGCTCGAGCAATGGATCGCCGAGAATGCCTCGACCTTCGTCGGTATTGCGGAAGCAGGTCAGTCGGAAACGACCCCGAGGGAGCTAGTCAGCGGATGAGCGCTCACTAGACTCTGCGGAATCCAACACGCCAGTGCTATCATTTCTCTGCCGCATTTCATGCGATTCAAACGCACTCTTCCTATCGCTGCGGCGGTCGCTGTTATTGCCGCGGCGGTGGTCATAGCCGTTCAATTGCGCAAGCACGCTCCTCCCGAAGCGGCGCGATTGCTACCCGCTGCCGACGCTTTTTTCTACGCTGACTTCAGCTGGCTCCATAAGATTACTTCCGCCCCTTTGCCGGCGGTTTCGCGCGATCCCGATTATGAGCAGTTCGTCCAGCAAACCGGCTTTGAATTTGAGCGGGATCTGGAATCGGTCGCGGTTGCCGCGCACTATCCGTCTGACTGGCCGGGAGGTGGAACTGGCGGACCTGCGCCCGAGCCCCGTTTTTCCGAAGTCTTTGTCGGCAAATTCAATGGCGAGAGGCTGGCCGGCTATCTGCGGCGCACTTCTCGATCCGTTGAGAATTACGACTCGCTCGACATTTATACGATTCCGATCGAGGATCGCACCTTTCGCGTGGCCATTCTCAGCGTGGACTCGGTGGCTGCTTCGAACCATGATGACCCGGGTGTAATCCGGGGGATGGTCGACAGGTCGCGGCGGCTGGCCTCGCCCTTCGGCGGTCCGGCCTTGCTTCGCCGCTATTACAAGCAGGTTCCTTGGGCGAGTCCGGTCTGGATCGTGGCCAGGGTCGAGCCCTCGGCTCCGGCATTCGAAGGATGGTCCGCGATTTTCACCAGGCCCGCGGATCTGGTGATCTCGGCCAGCTACAATCCCCTCCATCTGCCGCGGCATACCGGAGCACTCCATTTGCGTGCCGAAGCCTGGGCGGGCAGCGATGAGGGTGCGCGCGAAATCACCGGTAAAACCAGCGCTTTCCTGGCCAATTTCCATACCGCGGAGTTATCCGTCGGATCTCCCGGTTCCGATGCGGACCTGAAAACTGCCTTTGATAGCCTTCAAGTCCGCCAGGAGAATACGCGCGCTGTTCTGTCCGCCACCCTGCCCGCCGATCTGTTCCGGAAATTGCTCGAGTCGCCGTCACAAACTGGCGAGCCCGCACCGGCTCCGGTTTCGACCGGACGGGCCAATTCCCGTTAGCATCATTTCTGCAACTTCGCGCGATTTCTCGCGTCTGAGTAATTGACGGATATGTGTTTTGCGTTCTGCTCATATCTGTTTGAAAGGCACGTCTTCACGGTCTGCGGACAAACATGAATGGGGTGTCCCCCTGTCTCGCCGGTTTTGCGAGACATGGGAATGTGGTCGCAGCTTTTCTGAGCTGTGCTTAGCCTGACTTCACACTGCGTTTACAATAAAAGCCCATGTCAAGCCTTCCACTTCCGATCGCAGCATTCTTCGCCGGGCTGATTTCTTTCCTTTCTCCATGTGTTCTTCCGCTCGTGCCCGGCTATGTTTCCCTGATCTCCGGCGCGGGCGTCGAGGAGCTCAAATCGCCGCAGGCGCAACTGATGCGGCGCGTGATGATCAACTCGATCGGCTTCATTCTGGGCTTCAGCGTAGTCTTCGTGACGCTGGGCGCGATTTCTACGGGCATCGGCCAACTCGCCGCGCAATACAAGCACACGCTCTCGATCGTGGCCGGGGTGGTCATCATCATTTTCGGTCTGCATCTGAC
>JASHQK010000155.1 GCA_030039195.1 Candidatus Sulfotelmatobacter sp. | reverse complement strand
GTGGAAGTCGGCGAGTACATCACCGGCTTCAAAACTGGACAGCGGGTTCTGATCGCGCCCATGCATTTCTGTGGACATTGTGCCAAATGCGTTGCGGGACTGCAGAATCAATGCCGCGAGTTCACGGTCCTCGGCAATGGTGTGGATGGCGGAGATTGCGAACTGATAGCGGTTCCCGCGTCCCATGTCATTCCCATTCCCGACTCGCTCGATTTCAATCAGGCTGCCAGCGTGCCGCTGGTATTCGTGACCGCGTGGCACATGCTGGTTGGACGAGCAGCGGTGCGTCCCGGGCAAACTGTTCTGGTGTTAGGCGCAAGTTCGGGGGTGGGAACAGCGGCGATCCAGATTGCGAAACTATTTCACTGCCGCGTCATCACGACGGCGGGAAACGCTGAAAAGCTGGAGAAGGCGCGTGCGCTCGGCGCCGATTTCGGTATCGACCACTACAAGCAGAAGATCTCCGACGAGGTTCGCAAGATCACAAATAAGGAAGGAGTCGACATCGTGGTCGAGCATGTGGGCGCGGCCACGTGGGACGAAAGCCTGAAGTCGCTCAAGACGGCGGGCACGCTGGTGACCTGCGGCGCAACTACGGGTTCGAGCGTCCCCATTGAGCTGCGTCATCTGTTTGCGCGGCAGTTGTCGATGCTGGGCTCGTATATGGGAACGATGGGCGAACTCTACGAAGTTCTCGGCCACGTCTTCGCCGGACGACTGAAGCCGGTGGTCGACCGCGTGTTTCCACTGAAAGAAGCCCGCGCCGCCCACGAATATCTGGAGAAGAGCCAGATGTTCGGGAAGGTGGTGCTGACTCCGTAGGAGGACGGAAGCGGGTCGGATGGATAAATGAGTGGAATCAATTTTTCGCCAACTAACAAGTTAAGATACCCCACCTTGCGCCGCGAAAAGACGAAAGGTGGACATTGCCACTTGCCGACCGTTGAGGGTGAAGTCGTCAACCCAACAGGACTTTAAAACCGTCGAACATCGGCCTACAAAGAGGAACACTATGTACCGTATCCTGAAGTAAATACGGGCCTTGGCCCAGGTGTCCTTCCGTGTCAAGAAACAAGTACTGAGCCGACGTACAATAGCCGGCATATTTTTCGCCGGATGAGGTGACGAGTGATGACGCTAGAGAGAATGATGCCTCTCCGCGGCGCGCATATCTTCTGTCTGATATTGAGCCTGGCTTTCATCCCGAGTGACTATGCAGCAGGCCAGATCAAATCTGTTACGGACCCGGGTGTCCGCGGCGGCCCGGCGGGCGCGGGTGGCCCGCTGCCTGGTCTCACCGCCGATGAGACGGCATTTTTTCTCGATGGGCAGGCGCGGTTTGCGGAAGTCGAGGTTGTGCAGAACGGTGCGAATACCGGCGTAGGCCCGCGCTTTAACTCAAATCAGTGTTTTTCCTGCCATTCGCAGCCGAGCATGGGCGGGACGAGTCCGGCGAAAAATCCTCTACCCGAAGTAGCTGTCCTGGATGGCGCGAAGAACTCTGTGGCATGGTTCATCATCCCTAATGGTCCTATTCGCGAGGCGCGATTTAAGAAGAGCAACGGTAATGCGGACGGCGAAGTGCACGACCTTTTCGTGATCACGGGGCGAGCTGATGCCCCCGGCTGCAATATCACCCAATTCGATTTTCTGCCCGCGGGAAACCCGCTCACCGGTCAAGGTGGAAATCCCAACATCATTTTCAGGATCCCGACTCCTGTGTTTGGCGCGGGACTAATTGAGGCGATTCCCGATTCCGCCATTCTCGCCAACATGCAGGCCAACGCATCCGCGAAAGCGCGACTGGGTATTCACGGACACGCCAACGCACATCTCAGCGGAAATGTGAACTTGAGTGCGAATGACGGAACGATCACTCGTTTCGGGTGGAAGGCGCAGAACAAATCTCTTCTCATGTTCGCAGGAGAGGCCTACAACGTCGAAATGGGAATCTCGAACCAACTATTCCCGCAAGAGCGCGACGAGACACCCGGCTGTGTTTTCACCTCCACTCCGAACGACACCCTGAATTTCACAACCGCTCCTGTGACCAGTGGCAATTCGAGCGGAATTTCGAACCCGGCTGTTATCTCGGACATCGAAGCGTTTGCTAACTTCATGCGCATGCTGGCCCCACCCACACCCGCTCCACCTACAGAGTCCAGCGAAAAGGGGCGCGATTTGTTTGGTAAGGTTGGATGTGTGCACTGCCACACACCATCGTTTACAACCGGGACAATGATCGCGAGTGGCTCTTCGACCAGTCCGAGCGTTGCTCTCTCCCACCAAACTGCAAATCTGTATTCCGACCTGCTAGTGCACCACATGGGAGAAGGTTTGGCCGACGGAATTACGCAGGGTGGCGCTGGTCCCGATGAGTTCCGAACGGCTCCACTCTGGGGCGTCGGACAACGCATCTTTTTTCTACACGATGGACGTACGTCCAATCTAGTGGATGCAATCCGCGCGCACAAGAGCCGCGACAGCGAGGCCAATAAAGTTATCGAACACTTCAATAAGCTCAACGTTCAAGAACAACAGGAAATCATAGATTTCCTGCGCTCGCTCTAGTCGTTTGCAAGCCCCTTCATCGCATAGGGGCACACCTTTTTATCGTGTCTCACGGGTCTCGAGGAATTTGAGCGCAGTCGCGATGTTTCAACAATGATCTATCGGCCCGTGTCAGCTGGAATCCGTGCGGCATTGCGCGACAATGTTCGGATCTGCTACCGATGTCGGGTGTATGTCCCAACTCTCAGAAGATTCCATCCGAGACATAGAGCAGATCCATTCCAGTTGGATCAATTTCGAACTCGCGGGTGAAAGGCAAGGCGTGCTGGCATTCTGCGCTGATGACATCGAGTTCTGGCCACCTGACGCGTGACCTGTGCTTGGACGCGCTGCGGTTTCGGCTTATTTGGCGCATGGCACTATGAGAATTCATGGGGTTGAGATTACCGATTGTCGTATTCGAGGTTCCAACGAGATTGCGTACTTGATGGCAAACTACAAAATTACATTTTCCACCGCGGAAGACTCCACTGCTAGACAAGTCCGTGGAAGCCATCCGTGGATATTGAGGAGGCTGACAGACAGGTGGGTTGTTGACCTCGTAAGCTGGTCATCATGGGGCGGGCTTGACGCACTCAGAACCGGATCGTGAGTGCTAGGGGGATTTTCGTCAACTGACTCTTCGGAGGGCAGCCAACTTCCACCCGTTCATTGACTTGCCCCACCCCAAGTCCTACCATTTCAGCCCATGATCGGCCAGACCATTTCGCACTACCGCATCGTCGAGAAACTGGGCGGTGGCGGGATGGGAGTCGTCTACAAGGCCGAGGACATCGAACTGGGCCGCTTTGTCGCCCTTAAGTTCTTACCCGACGACGTTGCGAAAGACCCGCAAGCGCTGGAGCGTTTCCGTCGTGAGGCTCGGGCCGCATCAGCGTTGAACCATCCCAACATCTGCACCATCCACGAGATCGGCAAGAACGGGGAGCAATCGTTTCTCGTGATGGAGTATCTGGATGGCGTGACGCTGAAGCATCGTATAGGCGGGCGTCCGATGGAAACGGAAGTGATACTGTCGCTGGCGATCGAAATTGCCGACGCGCTAGATGCGGCACACGCGGCGGGGATCATTCATCGCGACATCAAGCCGGCGAACATATTCGTCACCAAGCGCGGACACGCGAAGATTCTGGATTTCGGGTTGGCGAAGGTGACGCCGCCGATTCCCGAGCCGGGCGGCGATTCGCAGGCAGTGGGACAGACGACGGTCACGCTGGAAGAGCATCTCACCAGTCCGGGTCAAGCTGTTGGCACCATCGCCTACATGTCGCCGGAGCAAGTTCGAGCGAAGGAACTGGACCCACGCACAGACCTATTCTCGTTCGGAGCGGTGCTGTACGAGATGGTAACGGGTACGTTGCCCTTTCACGGCGAAAGCTCTGGTCTGATCTTCAAAGCCATCCTTGATTCCGATCCGCCGCCCGTCATTCGCTTCAATCGCGAGATTCCGCCCAAGCTGGAAGACATCATTAATAAGGCGCTGGAGAAAGATCGCAGTCTCCGCTATCAGAGCGCAGCAGAGATAAAGACCGACCTGCAACGGCTGAAGCGGGACACCGAGTCTGGCACCAAACCGAAGATCGCAGCCGCGTCACCACAGCGAAGATCACGAGTCGCCACTTGGGCGGGCGTCTCGCTGCTACTAGTTGTACTTGTTGCTTCTGCGATTGTGATCTGGCGAAAGCCTGCGAGTGTGTCTTCTCTCGACTCTTCACAGTGGGTGCAGCTCACAAACCTTGCCGACGAGAGCTTCGATCCGGCGCTTTCGCCCGACGGGCATATGCTGGCGTTTCTCCGTTCGACAGGCGGATTAGCACAGCTCTACGTCAAGCTTCTTCCTGACGGAGAGCCGGTACAACTGACGCACGATGAAATTAAGATTAAAGTGGGACCTGTATTTTCTCCGGATGGCTCGCGCATTGCATACGGAACCAGTGAACACAACTGGCAGACATGGGTCGTGCCGGTGCTCGGAGGTCAGCCCCAGCTATTGCTCTCCAACGCCACCGGTCTGAGCTGGATCGATGTACACCAAGTGATGTTCAGCGAAATCAAAACTGGAGTTCACCTCGCTGTCGTCACCGCAACTGAGAGTCGCTCGGAGCAGCGCGATGTCTATGTTCCGCCGGGCGAAGACCACATGGCTCACTACTCCTACCTTTCTCCGGATCGCAAGTGGGTGCTGGTGGTCGAAATGGGCGGAGACGGAAGGATAATTCCCTGTCAACTGATTCCTTTCTCAGGCGGGGCAGCGCGGCCGGTCGGCCCCCAGTCCGGAGGCTGTTGGTACGCGGCATGGTCGCCCGATGGTAAATGGATGTACTTCGATTCCGATGCAGGTGGCAAGGGTTATCACATCTGGCGGCAGGCTTTTCCCGACGGTGAACCTCAGCAACTGACCGCCAGTCTTGGTGATGAACAGGGGATCGCCATGGCTCCAGACGGCAGGTCCGTGGTTACCTCTGTTGGCACCTCAGAAAGAAGTATCTGGGTGCACGACCAGGAAGGAGAACGCCAGATTTCTTCTCAAGGTTATTGTCATACTCCAAGGCTCTCCAGGGACGGCAAGAGGTTGTTCTATATCCAGGCGGCGAACTCCGAACAATCCGCACAAGCCAGTACCGGAGGCGAACTGTGGGTCTCCGATCTCGGCACCGGTCAGGCTTCCAGGGTGTTGCCAGGGATCGCCGTCGCATATTTCAGTGTTTCGCCGGACGCCACGCAAGTCGCCTTCGAGACGATTGACGCCAACGGACAGCATCATCTCTGGGTGTCTTCCACCGAACATCGCTTTGCTCCGCGCCAGATCCGTACAGGGGACGGCCGATTCATCCCGCAATACGCGCACTCTGGGCGGATTTATTATGTGGCTTCCGAGGGTGGGCATTCGTACCTGTACCGCATGAAGGACGACGGCACACAGGAGGAAAAAGTCATCTCCGAACCTATCGACTATGCGTTTGGGATGTCTCCCGATGAGCGCTACGTTGTGGTCTATCGCACACTCAACCGGGAAGACAACTGGGCGGACGCTGTGGCAGTACCGGTAGCCGGCGGTCCCTGGATTCGTCTTTGCTCGGGTTGGTGCGAGGCCGAGTGGGCTCGCGACGGTAAAGTAATGTACTTCCACAAGGACTCATTTACCGGCAACGCGCTGACGTATGTAGTTCCAATCCCTCACGGCAGCGATCTGCCGAAACTCCCCAGGTCAGGATTTCAATCCGACAAAGAGTTACGCGCCGCCGCTACGCAGGTGCTGGAGGGAAACACTGCTCCGGGCCCCGACAGCTCCCGTTACGCTTTTAGCAAGGGAACCTCCCACCGGAACCTTTATCGCATCCCCCTTCAGTGAACTCGAAGTTAAATGCTGACGCCAGCCAGAGGTTCTGTAACTTCTGTGACGGGCCATTGCGCTCAAATTCCCGGGCAAGGTTGTGTAGTGCCTTTGGCTACTCCCGTAGCTCGTGGTTTAAAATGATCTGTATGGCTCGTGAATTGAGTTTCGGTCCGTATGTCGACGTCGAAAACGGCAAGAAGGTCGTGAAAGACCTGACGTTCGGTAATCCCACGCCCGAGGGCGTGGTCCTCACCACACTCAACTCTGCGGTGAACTGGATGCGCAAGAGTTCGATCTGGCCGATGACCTTCGGCCTGGCGTGTTGCGCGATCGAGATGATGTCGATGGGCGCGTCGCGGTTTGATATTGCCCGGTTCGGAGCGGAAGTATTTCGTCCATCGCCGCGACAAAGCGATCTCATCATTATTGCCGGTCGCGTTTCCAACAAAATGGCGCCGGTGATCCGACAGCTGTGGGAGCAGATGCCGGAACCGAAGTGGGTGATTTCGATGGGTGCGTGCGCGACTTCCGGCGGCGTCTTCCAAAACTATGCGCTGGTGCAGAGCGTGAACCAGGTCATCCCGGTCGACGTATATGTTCCGGGATGCCCGCCGCGACCGGAGCAGCTGATCTACGCGATTACGCTGCTGCAGGAGAAAATTCAGAAGGAACGCGGCACCATCAAGAAGGCTCTCAATCTGACGTCGTAATTCCTGCGCCCTTAAACGTTCTGTGCTCCGGGACCATGATCGCCTGAGAGCGGAGATTTGCTCCGCCGGACAGCCGAGGGCGGCTGTCCCTACATGAGCGTCGCCCTGCTCAGGGAAGCTTGAACACAACCGTTACTTGTCTGGTCGTTTCAACGGGGCGACCATCGAGCAGCGTGGGCGCATATTGCCATTGGCGGACAGCGTCTTCGGCTGCGGTCACCAGCAGTGGATCGCCGCGGGCACTGCTCACATGGCGCACGCTTCCGTCATTGCCTACATGAATTTCGAGCACCACCGGCCCGGTGATCCCTTCCGCCTGAGCCTGGGCGGGATAAACGGGATCCACTCTACGGATAAGTTGGCCCTGAGTGACGCCGCGAGAAATTGGAGATCCCATCACAGGCAGCGGTTCACGATCGGAGAGCAGGGATGGGAACTGAGCGTGGTTTTGCGCGGCATTGACCGGTATCAGCGGTGCAGAGTCGGTCGAGGCCGACTGCGCTGCATTCGATAGCGCATCTGTCTTTCCTGCCGCAACGATTGGCTCAGAAATATGAGCCTCGGGACTGGATTGCGCTTGCGCGATGCCTATGGTTTCTACCGGTCGCAGGCGAGGGGTACGCGCGGTCCCGCCGCGCGCTGCGAGTTTCTTCGTCGGGGGACGAACGATCCCTGGGTCCGGCTTGGGCGGAGTCGGGGTCTTGGGTTGAGTGGAGAGTTGAGCCGGTGGCTTCTGATTTTGCGCCGCCTCTAGTTCCGCCAATTCAGAAATCGGGCCATGCCAGCTCAGCCAGATTCCAGCAATCAGGAGCAGGAGGCATATGGTCCCTCCCAGCAACCAAACAGATCGCTCGGGACGAGAATCAGAATCTACACTCGGTGTAAGCTCTCGCGGGATTATCCCCGGCATTTTTTCGCTGCCCGCGGCGCGCGCCAGCAATGCCGGCAAGCGGTGTGCGGACCGAAGTGCTGCCCGGGTGGCTTCCTGCTGTGCCTGACGCTCGCGCAGGTAAGCGGCCTCGGCGATCTCAGCTAAACCGCGGAGGGAATTGATCTCGCGAGTGCCGAATGCATTCCCGCGCGCCGAAAAAACTTCGAGAATCCCTGCAATCCCAACCGGGCCGCGCAAAGGCACCACCACGATCGAACCGATCCCTCTTTTTTGACATACCTCATTGTCGACGCGAGAGTCCGTGCGGGTGTCGTGACAGACCAGAATGGACGCCGTGCGCAGACACTCGCCAGAGATGCCGGAATTCGCGTTGACACACGATCCCAAGTCCGGAGCCAGTTCACCGCTTCGCGCCCGGCACGTAATCACACCCTTCGATCGAAAGGCGATTGCAACGCCGTCGGCGCCGGTCAGAGCCAGTGCGGCTTCAGACGTGGCGCGGATGAGGGAGTCGGCAGATCGCGACTCCTCGGCAACGTTGCGCCGGAGGACTGTAAGCATATCCTCGAGAGCGGGCGCAGTGGCTGTGGCGACGGAGGCTTCGGAGGAGACCGGTTGCGCCGGTCGAGAGTTGACGGGCTTCCGCGTGGCGTCGAAGGTCTGAGCCGTATCACCGATGTCGCTGCTTTTCTGCGAATCCGCCGAGTGCGGCGGCTTTTTGCCAGGGTCAGGTGCGGAAGAGATCAATGACAGTGAAGAGGCCATACGGGGCTCGCACCAATTCACAGCTAAATTGGCCAGGGGACGAAGCCGCCGAACGTTTCCAAGCAGGCGCGACTGGGTGAGAGTCTGTCGCACACCTGTGCGTATGTCAATGAAAAAAGGGGTACCCCCAGGCCTCGGAAGGGCATGCAAGGGCCAAGGTCCAGGCAGTCTGCCGTTGGGGAAAAACTAGCACTTCCGTCGATCGAGAACGGGCTTATAATCTGAGGATAACGGGGCCGGTTTAAGTTTATGAGACCTCTTCGCCGTGTGTCCCTCCTGCCTGGGGTTATCGTCTTAACGACTGCGAGTACGCTCGCTGCCTTCGGACAGAGCGCCAATAATCCGCCGGCCCAGACTGCGCCGGCAAATGCAACGAGCGCGCCATCCCCGCATGGTCCGCCGGTTGCGGCCAACGCGCCGCGGATGTCGAGAGAAACTCGCCTCAACATCATTCGCGATTTCGAAACTGAGATGGCGTATTCGCGGACCGCGTTTCCCATGGGATCGAAGGGGCTGGTTCTGAAGGATGGTACGACCACGCCCAATGGCGAACAGTTGCAGCAAGACCTGACGCTTTACGGGCCGTCCATCAAGCCGGGCGATCCCGTGCACCTTTCCTTTGTGCAGATCAAAGACAACCACATTCATTTCGAGATCAACGGCGGGCCGGTGCGCCGCAAGAAGTGGTATCAGCGGGTTCAGGTCTATGGCACTGCGGGCACTCCCGTGAACACGGGTTCGGACGAAACCATCGAAAACCCGCATGGAAGTTATCTCGACCTCTACTTCGACAAGTACGTTCCCGAGATGACCGCGCAGCAGTTGCGCGATTTGCTGTCTCCCGTTCTCGATTTTTCCGCGCACAACAAAGAGGAAGCCTATCTGAACACGCTTCCTCCGAAAGTGAAGCAAGCGATTGTGGCGCACCACGTGCTGGTGGGCATGAACTCTGACATGGTCATCCATGCCATGGGCCGGCCACCCATGAAGGACCGGGAGAAAGACAGCAACGGCGTGGAGTACGAAGAATGGATCTACGGCAAGGCGCCGGAGGACGTAAACTTCGTGCGCTTTGTCGGCGACGAAGTGGTGCGCGTCGAAACCATGAAAGTGAACGGCGAGAAAATCGTCCGCACTGCGAAAGAGGTCGACCTGTCTCAGCCGGATAAGAATGCCGAGGCCAAGAAGGAGCAAACCGATCGGCCGGCCAACGCTCCCAGCCTGCGGCGTCCTGGCGAGGACTCGCAGGACGTGCCTACTGCTACTCCGGCGGATGGAGCCAATCCCACCCCGCCAGTTCCGCCCCCCGACATTCCGCAGCAAGGAGCTCCCGGACCCGGGTAAGCTTTACGCCAGCAAAGCGCCGTGACGTTCGCTGCATGCTGCTCGCGAGGGCCGCGAAAACAACGCCGCTACTTATCTTTTCGCAAGTGCCGGTGCGACATCAGCGACCGAAAAGTCCAGCGCGACATTCGGATACTCCTCGCCATTCACTTCGACATACGGATAGACAAAGTAATTCAGAGGCTTGCCTTGTTGCGGGGGCGCGAGGCGCAGATCGCGTCCCATGGTGAATTGCACCCGGTTCACGTCGTGCGACCCGAAAAAGTAGTTCTTCTTGTCGGGATGTTTCCAGGCTTCGGAAATGTCGACCGGAATCCATCCTTTGCCGTCGACGTAGAAATCGGACCAGCAATGGTATCCGGCAATCTCAGCGGCATGCTGATCGGAGGGCAGAGGAAATCCGATTTCGAACCGCGCGGGGATACCTTGGGAGCGCGCCATCGCGATGAATAGAGAATGAAAGTCGGTGCAGTTGCCTTTCTTGGCGTCGCAGGCGTAAAGCACGTCTCCGCGTCCCCATCCAGTGCCCGTCTTGTCGTAACGCATGGTGCTGAAGACGTAATCGTAGATGGCGCGCGCCTTGGCGAGCGGATCGGTCTCGCCCTCGGTGACTTTGGCGGCAAGATCGGCGGGAATACCGGTGATCGGCACGAGCGCATTCGGCGCCAGATCCTGCCGTCGCTCCTCGGCGCTGAGTGCGGCCGGGACTACGCGCGGGGGAGCAGAGAGGGCGATTCGCTCATGGCGCACGACGTCATACTGGATATCGAAATGCAGATCCGGGTGAGCCGAACTCGCGGTCTCGGCGAAATACATTTGATTTCCGTGTTTCGCTTCGCGAGTTTTCTTCAGCGGCAAATCTGCGCTCACCGAAAGAACTTTCACTTCCTGGTAAGCGTCGGAGTGAGCGGCCGGAATCCATATACGGACCTTCTTTCCAGCGGGCAGATTCTTAACTGTGAAAGCATAGTGAAACGTGAAGTGGCGAGACTCCTGGGCGGAGGCAGACAGAACGAAGCCGAGCAGGGAAGAGAGTATGAATATCCGGCGCAGCATGAAGAGGCTTCCTTTCATTTTCTGGCAAATGGTTCTGGTAATTGGCCAGCTAATCTGGCCGCTGAGGCTAGAAAACGACGCACGGGCGTTTTAGAGGGAACGCCGTCAAGTGAAGCCGCGCCTTGGGATGCGCATAAAGAAAGCAATGATGATGCCGGAACCCCATCCGGCGTTCGGTTATTTTAACCCCTGGAAGGCGATTCTGGGGAAGGCGTGACAGGCAGTGGTCTCCTGATCAGCCACAAGAGTTGATGTGAACCTACCCGCGCACAACCGAGTATTGGAAACAAGGCGCTGCCGAGCTTCGCTCAGCCGGACAGCCGAGGACGGCTGTCCCCACATGGATTCTCGGGAGGGGGCAATCTTAGCGGGAGCAGTATCGCGTCGCCTTGACTACGTTAAAATGCGAGCATGCCCGCCGCCATCGAGTGCCGCGATCTGCGCAAGACTTACGACGGGAAAGTCGAAGCGGTGCGCGGATTGAGCCTGGAGATCCAGGCCGGGGAGTGCTTTGGCCTGCTCGGACCGAATGGCGCGGGAAAGACAACGACCATCGAAATCCTCGAAGGCTTACTTCCGCCGACTTCCGGTCATGTCTCCATACTCGGTCACACGTGGCAGGAAGACGGCCGTGAAATGCGGGAGTGGCTGGGCATTTCGCTGCAGGAAACGCGACTCTCGGAAAAGCTCACGGTTCGGGAAACCGTGGAACTGTTTGCCAGCTTTTATCGCGAACCACGCTCGTCCGATGAAGTGCTGGAACAATTGGAGCTGACGGAAAAAGCCGACTCGTGGGTGGGCAAGCTTTCTGGCGGACAACGGCAGCGCCTGGCGGTGGCAACGGCGCTGGTATGCAATCCGAAGATTCTTTTTCTCGATGAACCCACGACCGGTCTGGATCCGCAGAGCCGCCGCCGACTGTGGGAGATCATTCGCGTATTTCAACGGGGTGGCGGCACCGTACTGCTTACGACACACTACATGGACGAAGCCGAGCGTCTCTGCGACCGGCTGGCGATTGTCGATCATGGGCAGGTGATCGCCGAAGGCTCGCCCTCCGATCTGATTGACAGGCTGGGCGGACATCACGTGGTGGAATTTGCGGTGAGCAATTCGCACGGCAATGCCTCGCGTAACGCCGAGGGAAAAACCTGGCGCGCTTTACCCGGCGTGGAGTCTGTGAGGGATGACGATGGTCTCGTTGCCCTGAACGTGAAAGAGCCGCATCTCACCATTCCCGCGCTGCTCGACGCCATCGAGAAGCAGGGAAGCGCGCTCGAACATCTGACCACACGGCAGGCAAGTCTGGAGGATGTGTTCGTGCGTCTGACGGGCCGCCATCTGCGGGATGAGTAGTTCTTTGGGGGTGTCACGATGAATCGGTCAATCATCATCGTTCTCGTGTTGGGTATCGCGACGGCGTCCGGGTGGTCGCAGGCCTCGGCATCGCCCAGTTCCAAAACTGATTTTGCGCCGTTTGAGCAATGGATGGCCGCCGTTCTCACGGGGGACGCTGCAACTCTAAAGGCGCTTTACAGCGTCGATCCGCCCGCACAAGTCCAGGTCAAATTGGCGATGTTTGCAGCCGACGCCGACATCAGCTTCTGGCTCGGCCTCAAGCCGCGGAGCATGAATGTCGAGTTTATTCGGCAGGTCATCCGGCCTGACAAAGCGAGTCTGATCTTTCGCGCGAATGTTGTGACTGGATCATCGCGGACTATCAGCATCACCGATGATCAGTACTGGCAGAAGCAAGGCGAGCAGTGGCGGTTGCTCGCCGTGGAAAGAACCGATGACCCGCAACTGAAGCAGCCTTCGGACATGAAGAAGGATATTTATCCGGCCAACGCTGACGCGCACGCGGAAATCAAAGAAGCAGAAGAAAAAGCTTCCGCCGCGCATAAACGTCTGCTGCTGGTCTTCGGGGCGAACTGGTGCTTCGACTGTCACGTGCTGGATCTGGCGTTTCAACGGCCTGACCTGGCGTCGGTGCTCGCAGCGAATTACGAAGTGGTGCACATCGATATTGGGCCTGACGGACACAAGAACGCCGACCTGGTGCAGGAATACCAGATTCCACTCGATAAGGGAGTTCCAGCCCTGGCGGTTGCCGCGGGCGATGGCAAGTTGATCGTCAGCCAGAAAAACGGCGAATTCGAAGATGCTCGCGGACTGACACCAGACGCATTGCGGGAGTTCCTGAATAAGTGGAAGCCGCCGGCGAGTTAGCAGCACGTCATTGGTTCGGTGAGGAAAGTTCTGTAAAGAAGGCCGAGATATGAGCATTGCCCAGGAAACCCCGGTTACATCCCCGCCACGACCTTCGGCTCCCGTGCGCCGCAACGGCCGCTGGTCGGGATACAGTCACCTGCTGATGGCTCGGATGCTGGAATTGAAGCGCGAGCCGGAAGTCGTGTTCTGGGTATTTGTTTTTCCCTTGCTTCTGGCGCTGGGACTTGGCATTGCATTCCGCAACAAGCCGGAAGAATCGATTCCAGTGGCGATTGTTGCCGGGCCGGGTTCCGGGAATGCGCAAACGCTGCTCGCGCGATCGCCACAGCATGATCGCTTCAAGACGGAGGTTGTAAGCGCTGACGACGCGCGCAAAGGATTTCGTCTGGGCAAATTCGATCTCGTCCTCGAGCCGAACGAAAACGGCGGTCTCGATTATCGCTACGATCCGGCGCGTCCAGAAACTGTGCTAGCCAAAACGGAAGTGAACGACGCGCTGCAGGCCGCTGCCGGCCGCAAAGACACGCTGGCCACGAATGCCGTCGCCTCTTCCGAGCCCGGGTCGAGGTACATCGATTTCCTCATTCCGGGATTGCTCGGCATGAATCTGATGAACTCCGGCATGTGGGGCATCGGCTTTGCTCTGGTTGATATGCGGCAGCGCAAACTGCTGAAGCGTTTCGTGGGCACGCCGATGCGGCGCACCGATTTTCTGCTGGCTCTCGCTTCCAGCCGCCTGATTCTGATGGTCATTGAAGTGGGACTATTGCTGGCGTTCGGGGTAATTTTCTTTCACATGCGCGTCCTGGGATCGATTGCGGCGATTTCGTTGATCGCGGCAATCGGGTCGCTGACCTTCGGTGGCGTCGGTCTGTTGACGGCCAGCCGCGCACAGAAAATTGAATCGGTCAGCGGATTGATCAACCTGGTCATGATGCCCATGTGGATCTTCTCGGGCGTGTTCTTTTCCTACGAACGATTCCCGGCCGTGATACAACCGCTCATCAAGGCTCTGCCGCTCACGGCGTTGAATGACGCGTTGCGCGCCAGCATTCTCGAGGGGACGCCGCTCGTGCATCAGTGGTCGCGCCTGCTGATTATGGTTCTGTGGGGTGGGATTTCTTTCCTGCTGGCCCTGCGGTGGTTTCGCTGGACTTAGACTCGCCTGTAAGTGGAGTGTCTAGCATTCTACTAAGACCTCGTTCGCAATTCCTTACGAGCAGTTACGAACGAGGCCGGCGGTGCTTGCGAAAAAATGACTGCTACTTATGCCTTGGCTCGCTTCGCTTTTCTCACTTTAGCCCAGCGCTGCCTTTGGGCTTCAGCGATCCGGCGACGGCCTTCCTTGCTCAAGAACCCTTTGGGTCTCTTCGCAGTTGGGGCGCCGCTCGTGCTGCCAAGCGCATCCAGCGCCTTCTTCACGCGCTGCATCTCGTTTTGGAGACGCGAATACTCGGCGCGCAAGGAGGTCACTACATGATTCAGGTTAGCCATTAGCTACCACCTCTGTTGCCAGACTATCACGCATAGTCACCGAGTAAATGAAGTAAAGATGCCTCAATAAGTTGGAGTTATTGAGGCTTTACATCCACGAATAGAAATCCTTGTACTTTGCTCAGGTCATCGGTATCACGATTGAACACGACTTCGCGACGCGAATCGGAATAGCCGGTATCCCACAGCAGAAACTTGTGAACCACAGTTGTGAGCGCGCCTCCAGTGTCAGGAGACCTGTCAGGGGACCCGCCGCTCGCCATCCAAAGATAAATCAGACCGTGAATCACATAGATATGAGAGTTCCACTGCATCAGCATCGCGTGCTGAGTTGTCATGGCCCCGATCAGATAGCCGGCATTTGCTTTGTCTGCAGGTAAGAATTCTGCCTTGACCATAACCGACCTGCCGTCGCCGAGCACATGCCGGCCATTCAGGCGCGTGGCAACATCCTGTAAAGATTTTGGGTCGGCTCTCTCGACGCTAAACTCAAGAGCTGAATCTTTCCCGCAACAAACCTCGGAATCATGAATAATCGTTGCCAGTGAGGTCGCGAGGACGTCAGAGCTGTGTCGTGACGGCGCCAGCATCGAAGGTAGATCGTGAACTCCGATTTCCTGATCTACGTTGATAAGTTGCCCTTGCGCCAAACCAGATAGAGAAAGGAAGCCTGCCAGCGCAAGGCTGGCTGAAAACAGGAACGGCGAACACTTACGTTGGAGCTCGCACATAAACGACCTCCCTCTTACTATGGCACAATCTCCGATTCCGGCTTGATGCTGGCCAGAAATCGCGGAGCCTGCCGGGCTTTCGTGGCCTGCTCGAAGGAGTAGGCCAGTTTGATTAAAACAGGTTCGCTCCAGGCGCGGCCGAAGAAGGAAATTCCCACCGGCAGCCCCCAAAGGTGACCTGCGGTTACATTGATATTGGGATAACCCGCAACGGCCGCCGAGTTGGAACTCCCTCCCGCTACATGATCGCCATTGAGCAAGTCGGTAAGCCACGCAGGACCGCCCGTCGGGGCGACGATGGCATCGAGATGATACTTATCCATGGTGGCGTCGATACCTTCGACCCGCGC
Source organism: Candidatus Sulfotelmatobacter sp. (assembly GCA_030039195.1). GTDB lineage: Bacteria > Acidobacteriota > Terriglobia > Terriglobales > Acidobacteriaceae > Sulfotelmatobacter. The sequence continues at coordinate 138 of JASHQK010000155.1, read as the reverse complement.
CAACTGACGATTCTTAGCCAGGGCATCTACATATTCTTTCTCGGTAAGTGGACCCTTGGCCTCTGACTTCAGAAATACATCCTGTCCGAAGTAAGGCATCTCCTTTTCCCGGTTGTGATCATTAAATTCGATAATTTC
>JASHQK010000154.1 GCA_030039195.1 Candidatus Sulfotelmatobacter sp. | reverse complement strand
GAGCAGGAAACGAATGGCTATTACACGGGAATTGAAGATTTCAGCAACATGCGTGGTGCGGCGCACGCCGTCACCGGTTACGATCTGGCCAACATTGTGAAGGGATTCGTCAGCTATGAATTGCCTTTTGGCCGCGGGCGGCGCTGGCTGTCGGGTGAGAACCGCGTGATCAACGACGTTGTCGGCGGATGGATAGTAGCTGGCATCGTCGACTATTACACCGGTCAGCCCTTCGAAGTCGGAGCGGCGAATCCTTACTGGCCATTGTGGGGCGACATCTACCCGCAGTTTAATTTGGGGGGATTCACTGGACCCTCCAACCCAAGGAAATTCGTCCCCGTTGCACCGGGAGCTACAACACCGCCGACGAACTTCTATATGCCTGCCAGTGTAGCCACGAATCCTGCGGCTGGATTTCTTCCGGCTGCACCGGCTATTTCCGCTCTGCGTTGTCCGGGACAAGCCAACGAGAATGTCAGCTTACTCAAGGACTTCACCATGGGATCGGAGGGTCAGTACAGGCTTTCGTTCCGTACTGAATTCTACAATCTGTTCAATCGTCACTATTACTACATCAACGGGTGCGACGGTTCCCGATCCAGCATCGGGGCAGCAAACTTTGGAGAGACGCTGAGCGTTCTAGACAACCCGCGTCAGGGGCAATTTGCGATTCGCTTCGAGTTTTAGCTTTCACGTGCAAATTGGGCGATGCAGTTCGAATAGCTGCATCGCTCTCTCTTCGTAAAAACGATATTTGTTGCGAAATAATAGATTCAATAATGCCATCGCTCATCGCAGGCAAACGACCCTCTGTGCTCAAGCCTTTGCTGCTTCCTTTCCTGGCCTGTTCAGTGTTTCTCTGTTCAGCAAAACTGATTCGATCCAGAACCGTTCACGGAAATTCCTCCGAAACCGCCATCACCTATTATGTTAATGCGAACAGAGGCAACGACGCCGACGCTGGTACTTCGCCTCCGCTCGCATGGAAGACTCTCGCCAAGATCAATGCGACCACTTTTCACCCAGGCGATCGCATCCTGTTCAAGTCTGGCGGGATTTGGACTGGACAGCTCTGGCCCAAGGGATCTGGTAATTCTGATCATCCCATCGTCATCGACAAGTACGGCGGCGACGTACTGCCACTTATCGATGGAGCGGGTTTAGCCGAAGATGCCGTGCTCCTCAAAAATCAGGAGTATTGGGAGATTCGAAATCTTGCTGTTACCAATACGGGTTCCGGAATTGCCGTCCGTCGTGGGGTTCATGTGGTTGCGGACAATTTCGGAAACATGCACCACATTTATATTCGCGGCCTGAACGTCCGTAACGTCAACGGTTCGGAAAAAGAAAAAGTAAACGGCGGCATCGATTACAGCGCTATCGGCGATTCCAGGCCCAGCCGGTTTGTCGACCTCCGCGTCGAAGGCAATTCCATCTCGCATGTCGATCGCAGCGGCATCTTCGGCGAATCGACGCACTGGATGCGCTCGAAGTGGTATCCCAGCCTGGGCGTGGTGATTCGCAAAAACATTCTCGAAGACATTGGCGGCGATGGCATCGTGAACGTAGCGACCGACGGAGCCATCGTCGAATACAACGTAGTGGCCCATGCCAATCAGCGCTCCGATGACTACAACGACGGCATATGGCCGTGGAGCGCCGACAACACGCTCATACAGTACAACGAAGTCTATGGCATGAAGGGCCAGCACGACGGCGAAGGCTTCGATTCCGACTGGAATAGCCGTAACACGACCATCCAGTACAACTACAGCCATGACAACGAAGGTGGCTTCCTGTTGATCTGCAACGAAGGCTCACAAAGTCCGAAAGACAGCGCGGGAAACGTCGGCACGATCGTGCGCTACAACGTCAGCCAGAATGATCATCATCGCGCCATCAAGCTTTCCGGCCCGGTCCGAAACACTCTCATTTACAACAACACGATTTATGTGGGCAAGGGTGAGCGCTCGGATATAGTTCTCCACACTGATTGGACAGGATGGGCTTCCGACACATATTTTTACAACAACATTTTCTACGTGGAGGGCACAGGAGACTTCGGCTATGGAGTGACAGCCAACGACGATGGATCGTACGCATCCGCGCCCGGCCCCGGCGGAAGCACCGGTAATGTGTACGATTCGAACATTTACTACGGGGTGAGGCCGCCGAACGATCTGCATGCCATCACCGCGGATCCGTTGCTGCTGAGTCCTGGACACGCCGGGGTTGGCCGGTCCACGGCTGGCGGATACTCTTTGCGGAAGAATTCTCCGGCGATCGATTCGGGAAAGACGATCCAGAACAATGGTGGCAAGGACTTCTCCGGCACACCCGTTCCACAATGCCGCGCGACAGATCGGGGCGCGTTCGAATCGCGCGAGTGCGTGCGGCAGTGAGCGAAGCGCATTCGCGTCATTTCTTATTGAGGGTGATCATGAAAATAAAGTCGCAAATCCTAGCTTTGATCTGTCTGTTCGCGATCAGCATCGTGGCAGTCGCTCAAGATCTGCCGCTCACAAAACCTGAGGTTGTCGGCCTTTCTTCTGAGCGATTGGAGAGAATTGGAACCGCCGTCGAACGCAGCATCGACGCGAAAAGAGTCGCAGGCGTGGTGACACTGGTATCGCGCCGCGGACACGTAGTTTGGCTCAAAGCGCAAGGTCTGGCGGACCGTGAGGCCGGCAAGCCGATGCGCACCGATGCTATGTTCAGAATTTGCTCGATGACAAAGCCGATTACGACAGTAGCGGTCATGATGCTGTATGAGGAAGGCAAATTCATGCTGGGAGATCCCATCTCCCAATACCTGCCAGAGTTCAAGAACCAGAGAGTGTTTGTTAAGCCGGCGACGGGCGCGGGGTATACGATTCCTGCGACCAACGAGATTACCATCCTTGATCTTCTGCGGCATACTTCGGGAATCACATACAACTGGAACGAAACGCTGGGTCCGATGTACACCCAAGCGAACGTTGCTCACGGACTCCTGCCTTATGACGGAACGATTGCAGACAGCGTGAAACGACTGGCGGCGCTGCCGCTTCTGTTCAACCCGGGTGAAAAATGGGAATACGGTTTGAGCCTGGATGTGCTCGGCCGGCTCGTGGAAGTTGTTTCCGGAATGCCGCCCGATGAGTTTTTTCGAATCCGCATCTTCGAGCCCCTCGGCATGAAAGACACCTACTTCTATCCTCCGGAGGTCAAGCTTGACCGGCTTGCCAGTGCTTACACTTACTACGCCGACAAGGGACTAAATCGTTTTCCGGACACTCCGATCACTGAGGGTTCGTTTACATATTCCGCAGATTATCCCTATCGCGGTCCCAAAAAGCTGTTTTCCGGCGGGGCTGGACTGGTGTCGACCGCGGCGGATTATGCCCGTTTCTGCCAAATGCTGCTGGACGAAGGCAGAGTGGGAAATACGCATCTGTTGAGCCGAAAGTCGATTGAGCTGATGACCCACGACCAGCTAGGAAAGATCAGCCCAGATATGGCGTTTGGTCTCGGGTTTGGCGTGGAGGGGGTGAAGGGACTTCTTCACGAACTCGGAACACCGGGAGAGTACAACTGGGGAGGGTTCTTCTACACGGGTTTCTCGGTTGACCCAAAGGAACAGATGATTGTCATCTTCA
>JASHQK010000153.1 GCA_030039195.1 Candidatus Sulfotelmatobacter sp. | reverse complement strand
CTTCGAACGAAAGCAAGCTCGAAGCGATCCAGATGGCGTGGCACGAACAGTTCCAGGATCGCACTCAGGCCTGATTTGAATTTCATCCCTACTAATCTCCTGCGGCCACCTTGCTGCTCAGACCTTCTGCCGAGTTAGAAAGCTGTTTCCTCTTAACGAGACATCGGAGGAAAGGCGATTTTCTTGTATTTCCGGTAACGGTGCAGCTTGCTTGTCATCCTGAGCAAGCCTCTTTTGCGCAGCGAAGGATCTGGGCGAGCCGCGCGGATTGGCGCGTCTCTTGCGCCATGCGATCGCGCGTTCGGCTCGCTTCCTTATCAAACTGCACCATTACCGTAATTCCGCAGGATTTTACAAAAACATGACAACGACGGATCTGGAACCGGGTTAACTTGACGCAATAGGGCTTGTCCCGCATTGGTGAGCCCGACTTTCTCTCTCTGCCAAAGTGCAAAGGGCACTGCGCTACCGTCAGTGCCCTCTTTTGCCGAATTGTGGATAAACTAGCCCACCTGCGCCGGAACCGCTTCTTCCACATTCGCCTCGCGCAAAAACTTTGCCGCTTCTTCCGGAGGTGTCGGATTAATGTAAAATCCCGTGCCCCACTCGAATCCTGCCGTCTTGGTGAGCTTCGGCATGAACTCGATATGCCAGTGGTAATGATCGTTGGTCGGGTCCTGCACCGGTGAACTGTGAATCACCAAGTTGTATGGCGGATTGTCAAGCACGCGGTCTGCTCGCCCCAGCAGATTTTTCATCGCCCGCGCCAGATTCTCGAACATGTGCGATGACGAATTCTCGAATGCCGATTCATGCTGCTTGGGCAGAATCCAGGTTTCAAAGGGGAACCGCGGCGCATAGGGCGCGAGCGTAACGAAATTCTCGTTCTCCGCGACCACCCGCGTTCCGCTGTCCATTTCCTGCCGGATAATGTCGCAAAACACACAGCGTTCCTTGTAAAGGAAATACTGCTTCGCACCTTCCAGTTCCTGTACCACGTTGATGGGAAGAATCGGCAGCGCGATCAGCTGCGAATGCGCATGCTCGAGCGACGCGCCCGCCGCTTCACCGTGATTCTTGAAGATCAGGATGTACTTGAATCTACGATCTTTCTTCAGATCGAGAATTCGATCCCGGAAAGTCCAAAGAACGTCTTCGATCCGCTTTGGAGGGAGCGTCGCCAAGCTGGCGGTGTGATCCGGAGTCTCAATAATGACTTCGTGCGCGCCGATGCCGTTCATGCGGTCGAACATGCCCTCGGCCTGGCGGTTCAGGTTGCCTTCGATGCCCAACGCCGGGAACTTGTTGGGGACCACGCGGACGGTCCATCCGGGAGTATCGCGCCCGGGAGCCGGCCCGCCGTTGGGATTCGGACGGTACGCCTGAATCTCGGGCGGCGTCTTGCTCTCGTTGCCGTAACAAAAGGGACAGAAGCCCCCTTTGATTTTCATGTTTTCGCGGACAAAATCGGTTGGGCGCTTGGCCCGATCCGTCGAAATAATGACCCAGCGGCCTACAATCGGATCTTTTCTGAGTTCCGGCACAACTAAATCCTTTCAGTAGAATCGTGCAAACTTCATATATTACGCCGCCAGGGGGGCATTCTGAAACACTTCGATCTGCGGGCGGGAACGAGTTCCTTCATAGTATACGCTTACAATATCGAACCTCCACTGGCACGATGGTGGCAACTTACGCCGGTAATCGCGTGCGACCTCCGCTATTTCGCGCCGCTTGTGCCAGTCGACGGCGGCTTCGGCGGGTTTTACGTCACGGGTGGTACGCGTCTTAACTTCAATAAAACAGAGGACATCCGCGTCCCAACCGATCAGATCGATCTCGCCCCGGCACCGTGGAGTGCGAAAGTTGCGTGCCACCATTACATAGCCAAGGTGCCGCAGATGGAAGTAAGCGTGTTCTTCGCCTCTCTGGCCTACGCGCAAGTGCCGCGGACGTTTATCGGATGCACGCAACCAGTCTGAGAGCCAGTCTAAGCTGCGGATCAGGGTTCGCGTAATCACTGCGGGAAGCATGACGGGGAATTAAGCCCGAGTGTACCGAGGGAAGCCCCGGGGATGATGTGACGCCCCGCACAGAAAGATCAGATTTCGGTCGAATATTCCCAAAAGCGGAAAATAAGGGTTGCGAGCGTGGGCTGGGCACTCCTGCCCTCGAAAATCTGGGAGGTCTAATCGCCCGGATCACCTCAACCGCATCCGAGTTCCCGCATCTTGCTGAGCACTTTGCCTTTGAGAATTGCGACCTCTGCTTGCTGCTTCCGCAAACTTTCCACAACCTGCGCCGGTGCCTTAGCCAGGAATTGTTCATTGCCGAGTTGACGGTCAGCGTTCGCGATGCCGCGTTCAAGTCGATCCAGCTCCTTTTTCAGCCGCTCGCATTCGGCGGTCACATCGACCTTGCGTTCATAGACGACATGCACGTCGAACCTGGCTGTGCTCCGTGATCCGGGGAGTTTAGCCAGGGAGTGATCTACGTACGCGATCTTCTCAACGTTGGCGGTACGGTCGGACAGCACTGCATTTTGATTGTCTTCAATCAACTGTCGAGTTGCCGCCTCATGCGCAAATACCTCCACCGGTACCTTCGTTTTGGGTTCGACTTTCAATTCGGCCCGCAAGTTGCGAATATTGACGATCAAATCCTGCAGAATCGCCATCTCTGTCTCTGCGGCGAGGTCGATCTGCTTTTCATCCGCTTGCGGATATGCTGCGACCGCGATCGATTTCAGCGGAGCCTTGCCTTCGTAGACCGCCTGCCAGATCTCTTCCGTGATAAACGGCATGATCGGATGGAGCAGGCGAAGAGACGCGTCGAAAAGCGCCACCAAATTCTCACAGGTAGTTCGCGCCGTTTCCTTGTCACCGTTTTCAGCATTCAGCCGCGGCTTGATCAGCTCCAAGTACCAGTCGCAGAATTCCCCCCAGAAAAAGTCGTAGATGCGGTTGGAGGCTTCGTGAAAACGATACGTTTCCAGCGCGTCGTTCACATCGTTCGTAACACGATTAAAGCGCGAAAGCATCCATCGGTCTTCCAAGGTCGCGCACTTGAACTCAGGAATCCCCAGTTCCGGACTGGGGTGCCCCACTTCTCGCCGGTTTTGCGAGAAGTGGGAGTCCGCTGTGCAACCATCACCCGTGTGGGGCCGGATCTTCGATCCGGCCAGGGCGGACGAGGCGTCTGCCCCCACACGATCCACATTCATGAACATGAACCGCGCCGCGTTCCAGATCTTATTGGCAAATGCCCGATATCCATCCGTACGGCTTTCGTTGAATGCAATATCCGTGCCCGGAGCGGCCATCGCGGCGAGCGTGAACCGCGTAGCGTCGGTGCCGAAGCGATCGATGATCTCCAGTGGATCAATTACGTTGCCCTTGGTCTTCGACATCTTCTGGCGCTCGGCATCGCGCACCAGCGCGTGAATGTACACCCGCCGGAACGGAACACTATCGTTTTTCTTTTCTTCCCAGCCGCTGGCTTTCTTGATCGCGGCATCCTGATGATGTCCCTGCATGAAGTGGCAGCCGAACATGATCATGCGAGCGACCCAGAAGAACAGAATCTCGTAGGCGGTGATCAGCAGCGTCGTTGGATAAAACACTTCCTGATCGCGCGTCTTCTCTGGCCAGCCCAAAGTCGTGAACGGCAACAGTCCCGACGAAAACCATGTATCGAGCACATCCGAAGCTTGCTCGACCGCTCCGCCGCATTTCGGGCAATGCGCCGGTGCCTCGCGGGCGACGATCACTTCCTTACATTTGGGATCTCTGCAGGTCCACGCCGGGATGCGATGTCCCCACCACAACTGGCGCGAAACGCACCAGTCGTGAATGTTGTTCATCCAGTTCAGATAAATCTGGCGATAGTTGTCGGGAATGATGGTGATCTCGCCGCTCTCGACGGCTTCTTTGGCGCGATCAGCCAGTGGCTGAATCTTCACGAACCACTGCTCTGAGAGCCGCGGCTCGATGATCGTTCCGCAGCGGTCGCACTTGCCGATGGCAAGTGTGTAATCCTTTTCGCCGACTAGAAATCCCTGCTCGCGCAGATCGTGCAACACGCGCTTTCGGGCTTCGAATCGATCCAGCCCCGCGTACGGACCGGCGTTCGCGTTCATGTGCGCGTGCTCGTCCATCACATTGATTTGCGGAAGATTGTGGCGCTTGCCCGCTTCAAAGTCGTTGGGATCATGCGCCGGCGTGACCTTCACCGCCCCGGTCCCGAACTCCGGCTGCGCCAGTTCGTCAGTGATGATGGGGATCTCGCGATTCAGCAGCGGCAGCAAGACTTTCTTGCCGTGCAGGTGCGTGTAGCGTTCGTCGGCTGCATTGACCGCGATCGCCGTATCGCCCAGCATCGTCTCCGGACGCGTGGTCGCGACCGTGATGTATTCATTCGATCCCACCACGGGATAACGAATCTCCCACAGCTTGCCCTGCACTTCCTCGTGCTTGACTTCGAGATCGGAGATTGCCGTCTCATGCCACGGGCACCAGTTCACGATGTAATTGCCGCGATAGATCAGACCTTCTTCGTATAGGCGGACGAACACCTCGCGCACCGCGCGCGAAAGATTCTCGTCCATGGTGAAGTACTCGCGGTCCCAGTCGACGGACGCGCCCAAGCGCTTCATCTGATCGAGGATCGCGCCGCCATATTCGCGCTTCCACTCCCAGACGCGCTCGATGAATTTTTCGCGCCCGAGCTGCTTTCGCCGCTTTCCCTCTTTCTCCAGCTGCTTCTCCACCATCATCTGAGTCGCGATGCCGGCGTGATCGGTTCCGGGAAGCCACAGCGTGATAAATCCGCGCATGCGATGCCAGCGCACGATGATGTCCATCTGCGTCTGGTTCAGCATGTGGCCCATGTGTAGCCTGCCGGTCACGTTGGGCGGCGGGAGAAGCAGAGTGAAGACGGGACGAGTTTCACCCGGCGGCGGCGTGGGAACAGAAAACAGTTTCTCTTTGATCCAGTACTCGGCCCAGCGCGCTTCAATCGCGCCCGGCTCGTAGGCTTTGGGCAGTTCGTGCGGCATATGTATATGTGCGTTGGACCGGATCCAAGATCCGGTCCCGCCGAGCACAGCTCGACTGGAACTCACACCGATCAAAGGTGAATCTTTGATCTTACCTGCGTAAGAAAAGGAGGGTCAAACCGGCGGTGCCGCTATGAGCGTTAGCGCGGAACGATGACTAACTTCTCCTTCGGCAGCGCATCCAGCGTTGCCTTGTCGATGTTGAGGTGAGCCATAACAA
>JASHQK010000152.1 GCA_030039195.1 Candidatus Sulfotelmatobacter sp. | reverse complement strand
AGTCAAGTTGCGACCAGTGGGGGATTGTTCGCGCGTTCCATTGCAAAGGCCGCGAAGCGCGAGGAGACGCGGGAAGCGAAGGCAATGCGTCCGCCAGCAGGTTGGTCCGCCCAGATTTTTGCGCGTGAGCAAGTGCTGGGATTGGTTCGGCAACTGTTCCTGTCCGGGCAGGAACGGAGGGTTCGGCATATTCTGGTGAGCGCCATCGACCGAGAGACCGACGTGAGTTGCGTTTGCCGGTTGGCGGGCGAGGCTCTGGCCCTGCAAGATCTGGGGAATGTTGCCGTGATGGGATCTTATCCGCAGCTTTGTCACGAGCGCAGTACGGACTCAGAGTTCAAAGAGGATGGTCAGGGACGCGAAAAACCACGGCTGCGGCAGAGTGGTTCCCGACTGAGTAAGAATCTCTGGCTACTGCCGGACTCCATGGGTGATCGAGTTTCGATCACTTCCCAATTGCACTCCAATGTTTGTGCTCTGCGTCGCGAGTTCGACTTCTCGATCGTCGAAGGGCCGATTGCAGACTCGTACGAAGCTCTGGCGATAGCGCAAATCGTCGACGGAGTTGTGGTGGTCCTATCTGCCCGACGTACGCGCCGGGCCACAGCGCGGAAAGTGAAGCACGCGCTCGAGTCCGCCAACGTGCGGATTCTGGGTGCAGTGCTGGTCGACCGAGCCTTTCCGATTCCTGAGAACATTTACCGTCGTTTGTAGCCTGAATCTGTGGAAAAGCCAGCGAAAACGGCACGCGGACTGAATGAGCGGAGCTATGCCTGAGAAGTCAGCGCTTGCCGCACAATCGCTCGCGAGCGAAACGACGCAGCTGAATCCGGCTGCACGCGAGGCGTGGCTGGTGGTGCAGACCCGGTACCGTTTCGAGAAAAAGGTGGCTGCTCATCTGTCGGGGAAGGGACTGCAGGTGTTTCTGCCCTTGCGAAAAGAGAACCGCCGATGGAGCGATCGTGACGCCGACGTTACCGTGCCCTTATTTCCCGGCTATGCCTTCGTTTACTGCGATCGTTCCATCATGCGACGTTTGGCGGTTCTACAGACCGCGGGCGTGATGGGGTTCGTGAGTTTCGCGGGCGCTGCCGCGGTTGTGCCGAACAAACAGATTGAAGATTTGCAATTGTTGCTGTCGCAGGCCGTGCCCTTCTCTCTCTATCCATTTGTGAAAGTGGGCCAGCGCATAAGGATTCGCGGTGGATGCCTGGATGGGATCGAGGGGCTTCTCACGCAATTCGACAAAGACAAACTCGTCATGTCAATTGAGTCGATCCAGCACTCGCTCGCCATCGAGATCTGCGGTTACGAAATCGAAGTGATCTGACGTGTCTTCCCTGTCCGCACATCCCAGTGATCCTCCAACAAGAGGGGCATTCGCGCGGCTGATTCCGGGCGAAATCGCTGTGATTCGAGCGGGAGGACGAAAGCCGCCCGTCTCCGTACGAAAGCATGGGTCAGAAAGAATATGGTCAATCGCAGACGACCCACGAACGCCGCGTGAAAGCAGATGGGCGTTTTTGTTGCCTCCGCCGCTCGAGGGCCGCAACGCCTGGACATGGTTGCGACTGGTGACAGCCGACTTTGCTCTGGTCACGCTGGACTGGCTTCTTTTGGGAGCGTTGCTGGTTCCGTTGCGGGTGCTCTTTCCCCACACGCGAGTATTCGCCTATGCGGCTGGCGCTCCATTTTTCCTTATTGGCATGGCACTCGTGCAGGGCGCGTTGATCACCCTTATCGCCTATAGCGGCGGGCTCTACGTCGGTGTTGGCGAAGAGTCACGGCAATGGAGAACCCTGGCGAATGCGGTTCTCTGGTCCACGGGAATTTTGGTGCTCGCCTCCCTCTTACAGGGCGCCCCTATAGCAAGAACTGGGCTGTTCATAGCGGCGGGAGCCCTGCATTTCGCGACATTGCACGCCTTGAGGTGGCAGACTCGCTTCCACGGAGAACGATCGGAACATGGTGGAGAGCCCCGGCGTAACGTGCTCATCGTAGGAGCGGGAACCGTGGGGCGGCGCGTGGCTTCTTCCATCGCAAACTCTTACGATGGCGCGCGAAAGGTTCGTGGCTTTCTCGATGATGACCAGCCGCTGGGCGATGGCGTGATCGGGCGGGTGAGGGATCTGGCGACCCTGGCACGAAGCGCATTCGTCGATGAGGTCATTCTGGCGGCTCCGCACGATCGAAGTCTGACCCTGCAGGTGCTCGAGGAGGCGCGCCGGCTGCGACTCGACGTAGAGATCGTTCCCGAACTGTTTGGCTGCAAGCCAGCGGACGCAGCCGTGGAAAGCGTAGGAGATCTGCCGGTGATCTGTCTGCACGCGGAGCGATTGCCTGCGGCGGGTCTGGCCTGTAAGCGCGTGCTCGATGCCCTGGGAGCAGCGCTGGCATTGCTGGTTCTCTCTCCGTTGCTGGCGGCGGTTGCACTGCTGATCAAGCTCGATTCAGCGGGCCCGGTTTTGTATTGCGCCCGCCGCGCTGGCCGTAAGGGGATGCCGTTCCCCTGCTTTAAGTTCCGGACCATGGTCCGCAACGCCGACGAACTGAAGGATCGGCTTCGGCAAGACAATCAGAGGTCGGGCCCGTTTTTCAAAATTGCTCGCGATCCCCGGATCACGCGCGTCGGCCGCTTCCTGCGGAAATACAGTCTCGATGAGTTGCCGCAGCTTTGGAATGTGCTGCGAGGGGACATGAGTCTGGTCGGGCCCAGGCCGCATCCGCTGGACGATTTTGCCGGCTATCAAACTGAGCACCTAGCCCGGCTCGACATGATGCCCGGGATCACCGGACTTTGGCAGGTCACCGCCCGCCGGGACCCCTCGTTTCAGCGCGGTATGGAACTGGACCGGGAGTATATCCGGACCTGGAGTCTGTGGCTGGATGCTCAGATCTTGCTGAGAACTTGCCTCGCGGTGGTGCGCGGGGGCGGCGACTAATGCAGGCGCTTTCATTCAATTCGGCGTGGCGGGAATGGAACCAATTCGACTTTGCCGCCGGAAGCGCCAAGGCGGCGCTGCGTCCCTTGCAGGCGCTGACAGCAGCACCTTCGCTTCTATTCCTGGCAGCACTGACCACGATGTTGTTGCGGCATCCCGACGTGCAGTTCTACGAGATCGACCGCATCGCCTTCTGTCTTCTGGTTGCGGGCGTCATGGGGCGAACCATCGTGCAGCGTCGCACCGTCATTTTTTTCACACGAGCAAGCTGGCCGATGCTGGGCCTGACCCTGCTGGCGCTGGGCAGTGTGGTGAGCCAGCCCTTCGATCATGAGGCATGGAGTTTGCTGGCGGCCAAGTTCATCGTGCCCTTCACTCTGTTTCATCTTGCTCAAGTTGTCTTCGTTGAGGAGAAAGAATTCCGGCGGTTCGAGATCTTTGCAGTTATCGTTCTCTCTTACCTGAGCTTCACATCCATTGCGTTCCTGATCGGCGCGAAGTCGCTGATATTTCCCCGATTCATTCTCGACGAGAGTCTCGGCTTTCACGCCGACCGCGCGCGGGGGCCGCTCCTGCAGGCGGTGGCGAATGGAGTTTCCCTGAACCTTCTGGGTCTGCTGGCGTTGCATGCCTACAGGCGAGGGAGCATTCGGGGGATGAAGACGTTTCTCGTGCTCGCGTCGGTGCCGCTCGCGATTCTGGCTACGATGACACGCGCGGTTTGGCTTTCTTTTGCCGCGACGATCTTCGCCCTTTTATGGCAATGCAGAAGCCGCAAAGTACGGCGCATTGGCATCACGGTTGCGCTCGCTGGTGGGTTGGGAATTGCGGCGGTCGTGAGTTCAAGCCAGCTCGGGGATTCTTTGGCCGATCGCTTCGAAGAACGTGGCCCGATCGACTATCGCGAAGCCGTTTACGCGGGTGCCTGGCAGATGTTCCTGCAGCATCCGCTGAGCGGGTGGGGCTTCCATCAGATGCCTCTGGAGTTACCACGCTACGTAAGCGGCTATGAGGAAAAAACGCTGTACCCGCACAACACCTATCTGGAGCTTCTGGTCGAGCACGGCATCATCGGCCTCGCGTTATATGGCTGGCTCATGTGGGAACTGTGGCGGCTGCGGCGCGGGCCAATTCCGGTGGGCGAAAGAAGAGGATTCCTGGATCGACGGTTTCACGAACTATGGCCGATTCTGCTGGCCGTGTACTGGGTGAATGCCGCGGTCGTTGTGATGAGCTATCAGTTTGTTAACGGCTTGCTTTTCACGATCGCGGGGATGCTCGCGGCACAACGACGGCGATCGGAGAGAGTGAGCCGATGCTGACAGTCGCTTATCTCGCAAATCTTTTTCCTTCTCCCGTCGAGCCGTATGTGGCAGAGGAAATCGAGGAACTGCGCAGCCGGGGAGTTCACGTGATCGCCGGTAGTGTGCGGAAGCCAGTGGCAACGCCTTCTTCAGCAAATGCACCGGAGATCATCCTCCAATCAATCTCTCCGATCATTCTGGCACGGGCTGTTTTGCTTTGTCTGCGAAGGTGGCCGCGAATTTCGGATCTGATCTGGCGCGTTGTTTTTCATGGAAGGGAAGGCCCACTGCAACGGATGAAAGCTCTGCTGCACACCTGGCTCGGAGCCTGTTATGCGGTAATGCTTGAAGAGCAAGAGGTCGACCACATCCATGTGCATCACGGCTATTTCGGATCATGGATCGCGATGGTCGCAGCGCGGCTGCAGCATGTTGGCTTCAGCCTCACACTACACGGCTCCGATCTCCTCACGCACGGAGCGTACCTCGACCTGAAGCTGAAAGATTGCAGTTTCTGCCTGACCATCTCAGAGTTCAATCGCCGCTACATCCTCGAACATTATCCGGACGTGACGGCAGAGAAGGTGCTGGTCTCGCGACTCGGAGTTGAGGTGCCGGACGACGACGCTTCTCAGCAAGCTATCGCGCAGGCGGATGGCAGATTGAGGCTGCTTGCGGTGGGGCGCCTGCAAACCGTAAAGAATCACGCCTTTCTCATCCGGGCTTGCGCGGAGCTCCAGAGGTGCGGCGTCGAGTTCCAATGTTCGATCGCCGGCGATGGACCGGAACAGCGCAGATTGGCAGGGTTGATTCGCGATAGCGGCCTCAACAACCGCGTCGAACTGCTGGGACACGTGCCACGGGAGCGGATGGATGCACTTTATGGTGGCGCCGATGTAGTGGTCTTAACCAGCCACAGTGAAGGCATCCCGTTGGTGCTGATGGAGGCCATGGCGCGCGGAAGGATCGTGCTCGCACCGAAAATTACCGGCATTCCTGAACTTGTGGTTCCGGGTAAAACGGGATTCCTGTACCAACCCGGGTCACTTCCAGACTTTGTGGACCGGCTGTTTTTTATTCGTTCAGTGCTCGAAGCGCAGCCCGGTACTCATCCTCGTCATCTTGTTTCAGCGGCCCGGCAATTGGACTGGATGCGGCACGCGGCCCAACTGCAAGTCCGCCACAATTTCAACCGCACGAGAAATCTGAAGTCATTCGCCGATTTATTCCTCACGCGGATCGCGCCGTCAACCGGGACCCTTCCTCATGCGAATCTTGTTCTGCAACAAATATAGCTATCCTTTCAGCGGCACTGAAGTTTACCTGTTTGAACTGATGGAGAGAATGCGGGCGCAGGGCCACGAGGTGGCCTTGTTCGCCATGGCCGACCCGCGCGGCAAGCCCACGCCATACGACCGGTACTTCGTTCCCCACGTTGACTTCAAAGAGAACTGCGGATGGCGGCAAGAAGTGAGCCGTGCCTGGCATGCGATCTACTCACGAGAGGCGCGCAGACGAATGCGAGGAATGATTGAAGCGTTTCGTCCGGACGTCGCGCATGTGCGGAATATTTATCACCACTTGTCTCCGTCAATATTGTGGGAGCTAAAGGCGCACAACATTCCTGTCGTCTACCACCTGAACGATTTCAAACTGCTTTGCCCAAGCTACAACCTGCTAGCGAAAGGGGAAGCGTGCGAGGCCTGCAAGGGCGGGGCATTCTGGCACGCCTTGAATCCCGCGTGTTATCCGGGCCTGACGGCGCGCATGCTGCTAACGATTGAAGCGTACGTACACCGTTGGCTGGGCACGTATCGCAGATGCGTGGACCTTTTTCTGGCGCCCAGCGAGTTTGTACGAAACAAATTTGTTGAACACGGATGGGACAGGAAGAGATTTGAAGTCTTGCCGCATTTCGAGGAAATTAAACTCCCTCAGGCAGCGGCATCCCACGACGCGCCACTGCTTTACGTCGGCCGTCTTTCGGCGGAAAAAGGCGTAGATGATCTGCTGCGGGCCATGCAGCACTTTCCGGAAGAGAGGTTGGTGATTGCGGGAGATGGGCCGGCGCGTGAAAACCTGGAGCAATTAGCAACTTCGCTGCATCTGGTCAACACGAAATTTGCGGGGCAGGTCGGAGCGGCGGAGCGGGATTCGCTGATCGCAAAATCGAAGTTCACGATTTTTCCCTCCCACGCATATGAGACTTTAGGAAAAACCATCCTTGAGTCCTACGCGCAGGCTCGCCCGGTGATCGCATCGGACGCGGGTTCACGCCGCGAACTGGTGCGTGAGGGCGAGACCGGCCTGTTGTATCCCGTTGGAGATGTAAGAGCTCTGGCGACCGCCATTCGAACCCTGTCAGCGCGTCCCGAATTCTCAGAAAGCATGGGCCGCGCTGGACTGGAACTTGTGCGCCAGCGGCATAAGCCAGACTCGTACTGCGTCAAACTGCTTGCGTTATATGAGCGACTGATTGCAG
>JASHQK010000151.1 GCA_030039195.1 Candidatus Sulfotelmatobacter sp. | reverse complement strand
GAACCCCTGCCACAGACAATCGTTGATGTGCCCGCCGATTTCGATCGAAGTGCCGCGCAGAATCAGGCCCCACAAAATCAGAAACAGCGTGAGGTAGTAGCCGGCAAAAGCCGAAGCCATGAGACCTGGAAATACCGCCAGCAAGGTGCCGCCAAAACCGACAAGCCAGACTTCATGCCACGACCAAAGCGGCCCGATCGCGGCAACCACCTGCCGCCGCTCCTCTGGTGTCCTAGCGACGAACCAGTGCAGCATTCCAGCGCCGAAGTTGCTCCCGTCTAGCGCTATGTAGACGATGAGCATGAGACTGACAATGGCGTACCAGAGCGCGATCATACGAAATGCTCCTCTCTACGGTGGATGACCATTTCTGCGCTCTCCGCCCGAGGAGTGGCCATCACTTCTTCCGGACCCTGGCCGATCTCACGACCGATCAGATATAGAAAGAGCAGTCCCAACACGAAGTAAAGCGCGACGAAGCCAATTAAAGTGAAGACAGTGTCCCCGCCGCTTACTACCTTGCTGTATCCGTCGCGTGTGTGAAAGAGGCCATAGATTAGCCACGGCTGACGCCCCAGTTCTGCCGTCATCCATCCGAGAGTATTGGCGATATAGGGGAAAGGAAACGCCAGCATCAAAACCCAGAGCAGCCAAGTGTCGGATTCCAATCGTCCCCGCCAATTCTCGAACCTCGCATAGGCCATAATGATGATGAAAATTGTGCCCAGAGTGATCATTAAGTGAAATGAATAGTAGAGGAGTTCGATGTTGTCGGGCCATACATTCGTGGGATATTCCTCCAAGCCGTGCACATAACTTCCAAAGTGACCATAGGCTAAAAAACTGAGTGCGCCGGGCATCTCGATAGGATTATCGAGCCGCCGGGCCGCAATGTTGGGCTGCCCGATAACCGCTACACCTGCATCCGATCCACCCATGAATTTACCTTCCATCGCAGCGAGTGTTACTGGTTGGTGCCTGCCGACCATCTTGGCCTGCTGGTCGCCTGTAGGAAAGGCAACAAGGAGCGACGCGATGAGCCCAGTGCATGTTCCAGCGCGCAGATAGAGTTCAACCTGGAGCGCGTGGAGCCGCCGCAGCGCGTAGAATGCCCCGATTGATGTAACTACAAAAGAGCTGGTTACGAGAGCAGCCATTTGATTGTGAGAGAACTGGATCAGGGCCCATGGATTCAGCAGATAGACACTGAGTTTCCCGATGCCAAGTAAGCCTTTGGAATTGACTTGATAACCTACCGGGTGCTGCATGAAGGCATTCGTGACCAGGATGAAGTAGCCGGATAGCCAGCTTCCCAGCG
Organism: Candidatus Sulfotelmatobacter sp.; assembly: GCA_030039195.1. Classification (GTDB taxonomy): domain Bacteria; phylum Acidobacteriota; class Terriglobia; order Terriglobales; family Acidobacteriaceae; genus Sulfotelmatobacter. The sequence continues at coordinate 2,559 of JASHQK010000151.1, read as the reverse complement.
CAACCGCCAGAGCCGCCAAGAAGTGGTAGCGCTGCCCCAGTCTCTTTTCCCCCCAGATAAGCGCGCCGATAAAAGCACTTTCCAGAAAGAACGAGAACATCCCTTCCATCGCCAATGTCTGTCCGATCGCGCCGCCTGCATACCGAGAGAAGCTGGCCCAGTTGGTTCCGAACTGAAATTCCATAGGAATACCGGTAACAACGCCAACCGCAAAATTGAGCCCGAAGATCTTGGCCCAAAACCGGACGGCTTGATTGTATTTTTCATCTCCGGTCTTCAAAGCACGCCACTTCCAATACACCAGGAACCAGGCCAGTCCCATCGTGAGCTGAGGAAAGAGGTAGTGATAGATCAGCGTAAAGCCAAACTGAAACCGGCTCCAAAACGCTGGATCGGAAAGACTCACATTCATCGCTCCACCTCTTATTCTTTTTCTGCGCGCGGCGCTCTCTGGTTCTTGGTCAACTCGGTGTTCTTGCCGTTGCCGCGGAAATTGCTCGAACAGCTTCTCCGCATTGCCGAGCTTCGGTATGTTTTGCCGGACTTGTTCGAAAGCGTGTCAGGCCGCTTTCGCTCCGTCGGCCACGAATTGCGTATTGGCCCCTTCTTTAAAGATGACGTAAGCGCGTTTCCACGGTTCGTCATTGATCAAACGCCATTTGTGCCCTGAACCGGTGTGGTCCTCTGCTAGAAGGACGTCACCTGGACGAAGAGTAAACGTCTCGCCGCCCACCGTCGCAAACTCCAGCACGCCGGCCAACGTAATGACGTACTGAGGAGTTGGGTCATTGTGCCAGTCAAAGGTGGAATGTGCCGCCGTCTCTTTAAACTCGATCGACTTCGCATCCACCAACTTGGCGCCATTTACAGTTCCACGTTCTACGTGAGAGTTGCCATCAGGCCCCGTGTACAACCGATATGCGCGAATCATTTTCATTCTCCTCATTGGTTTTCGATCAAGCCGCGCTCTTTCCGGGCGTGGTCTTTTTCTCCTTACGCGAGATGTTGTTGATGTTCAGTACCGCCGCCGTTTCTGCGCGCACGCGCTCGCTCAATGCCGGATTGTCAGCCAAAGATTGCCCGTAGGAAGGGATCATCTTCCTCAGCCCATCTGCCCATCCTTCACTCGTGAGTCTGTCTCGGAAACAGCGCTCAATTACCTGAAGCATGATCCAGACTGCGGTTGAAGCACCCGGTGAGGCACCGAGCATGGCAACAATAGATCCGTCCGACGCGCTAACGAGCTCAGTGCCGAATTGCAGGATCCCTCCGTGCACTGGGTCTTTCTTGATGATCTGCACGCGCTGTCCCGCCACCTCAACCTTCCAATCGTCCTCATTCACGTTTGGGTAGAAATCGCGCAACGCAGCGAAGCGTTGCTCAGAAGACTCTAGAACCTGGCCGACCAGATACTCTTCAAGAGCCAAGTTGCTTTTCCCGACCGCCAAGAGTGGGAGAAGGTTCTCCGGATCGATGGAGCCGAAAAGATCAAGATAGGAGCCATGCTTGAGGAACTTTGTCGAAAAGCCTGCATAGGGCCCGAAGAGCAAAGAAACTTTGCCCTTGATGTGCCTCGTGTCAAGATGCGGCACCGACATCGGCGGCGAGCCCACCGAAGCCTTGCCGTAGACCTTCGCATTGTGACGAGAAGAGACTTGTGGGTTATCGCAGCGCAGCCAAATTCCGCTCACGGGAAATCCGGCATAGCCTCGACCTTCCGGAATTCCCGATTTTTGCAACAGCGGCAACGATCCACCGCCGGCGCCGATAAAAACAAACTTGGCCTGGATGTACCGGTGTTCGCCAGTCTGTTCGTTCCGGATCTTCACACTCCATGCATCCCCATCGCGTTGCAGATCCTGAACCCGGCTGAAGAAATAAATGGAAAATCCATCCTTCCCCTGTAGTGAATCGAGCAAATCCTTAGTGAGCGCGCCGTAATCCACATCCGTTCCAGTCACCATGCGCGTCGCCGTGACCACGTCATTGGGGTCACGCCCTTCCATAACCAGCGGAATCCATTCTTCGATCTGCTCTTTGTCTTCCGAGTATTCCATCCCGTAATAAAGAGGATGGCTCGTAAGCGCCGCAAAACGTTTCCTCAGGAAATTTCGGTTATCGACACCGCGCACGAAACTCATATGGGGTACGGGATGAAGGAACGACTGCGGGTCCTTTATCGCTCCCTTCTTCACGAGATAGGCCCACAACTGACGGGAGAGGTCGAACTCGGTGTTGACCTGCAGAGCTTTGGAGATATCGATGCTGCCGTCGGCTCTTTCCGGCGTGTAATTCAGTTCACAAAGCGCAGCGTGGCCGGTGCCGGCGTTGTTCCACGCATTCGAGCTCTCCTGAGCCTCGTTTCCCAAGACCTCATGGATTTCGATTTTCAGGTTGGGATCAAGCTCTTTCAAAATGACAGCGAGTGTGGCGCTCATGATGCCTGCGCCGACCAGAACGACATCGGGGTGGTTTGAGGTTGCCATATTGTCTTCTCCTTTTGTCTTTCGCAACCAACGAAAATAACGTTGAAAAAAACCGTTTACACGGGCCAATGAT
>JASHQK010000150.1 GCA_030039195.1 Candidatus Sulfotelmatobacter sp. | reverse complement strand
TCGGCAGTTGAGATAAATAATCTCGACGACTTGTCGAATTCCGGTGCGGCCATTCGACTATATGGTGAAGGCCAGGCAATCGGTCCGCCCGGCGCCGCCAAGGAGCAAAAATGCGTTTCTCATTTTTCCGCGATTTACGAGTTGCGTTCCACTCGCTGATGCGCCCCAAAAGCCTCGCGGCCATTGTGATCCTCACGCTGGCGCTGGGAATCGGGGCCAACGCGGCCATCTTCACGCTGGTCCGGGGCGTGCTGCTGAAGCCGCTAGTCAACCGTGACGAGAACCGACTCGTGTATATCCGCCAGAGCGCCCCCAGCGGCGGACAGGACAATACGACGTTTTCCGTGCCCGAAATCAAGGATATCGAGGGCGGCGTCCGGTCCATTAGCGAGTTCGGCGATTTCTCAACGATGGACTTTACGATGGTCGGACTCGGCGAACCTCGCGTGGTTCACGGCGGCGTCGTCAGCGGCAACTACTTTAATGTAATGGGTCTGCGTCCGGTTCTTGGCCGTCTCGTCGGACCTCAAGACGGTGGCGCCGACGCCGCTGGCGTCATCGTGCTGACGTATCGTTTCTGGTCCACCACTTACACAAAAGACCCGCATGTGATCGGCAAGACCGTTCGGCTCAGCAGCCTTGGCGATCGTTCCGCTACGGTCATCGGCGTCCTTGAACCCTGGGTGCCGTATCCCGCCGATACCCAAATTATCGGTAACCTCGTCATGAGCCCGCATCATCTTTCCGCCACGATGGTAACCGGCCGCATCCATCGCATGACCGAACTCTTCGGTAAGCTTGCTCCCGGCGCCACTCTGGAACAGGCGCGCAACGAGTTGCGCACGGTGTACGCCTCCATGGTGAAGGACCATCCCGATGCGTATCCCGATAACGGCGGCTACCGGATTGATGCCAGGATGCTCCGGGATCAGATTACTTCCGGGGCGCGCACCGTCCTGCTGGTGCTTCTCGCTGCTTCGGGACTGGTCTTCATCATCGCCTGCTCAAACGTTGCTAACCTGATTCTGGCGCGGACGGTTCGCCGCGAGGGCGAACTCTCGATTCGTGCCGCGATGGGCGCCAGCACTTGGGCGCTGCGCCGTATGTTGTTAGCCGAAAGCCTACTGCTTTGCTGCGCCGGCGCGGCAATCGGCGTAATCATCGCGCAGCCATTGGTAACAATCCTGGCTCGATACGCCTCGCGCTTCTCCGTTCGAGCGCTGGATTTGACGGTTGATTTCAGCATGCTCTGGGTGGGAGTGGCGCTGGCCATCGTCGCCGCGGTGATTCTGGCATTTGTGCCGCGCCTGCCGTCGGCGAACTCATCGAATGGCATGAACCTCTCGGGCGGCAGCGTCCGCATCACCGGCAGCACCGGCCGCCGCCAGCGCATCTTCGCCGTCACCCAAATCGCCGCGTCTTTCGTACTGCTCGCGGGCGCCAGCGTGTTGATTACTACGCTGGTCGCGTTGCAAAGGACCCAGAGCGCCTTCGACACGCGCCGCGTCCTGGTCGTCGACGTTCCGGCGCCGTCCGATGGAAGAACGCAGCAGCAAGTCGTCGATTTTTATAAGGAATCGGTGCGTCAAATCGATGCGCTGCCCGGAGTTACGGACGCGGCTGTCGGCATGATCGCTCCTTGGCGGGATGCGGGCGGCGGCTTCGACGTGGGCCTGCAATTTTCTGGTGATGGTCACGTCCATGATAAAGACGATCCTCGCGCGCTGTGGCGCACGATTTCTCCCGGCTTTTTCACCTCGCTCGGCGTTCCTATCCTTGCAGGGCGAGACTTCAACGCGCTCGACGACCAGAACGCAGAGCCGGTCGTGATCGTTAGCGCGACTCTAGCGCGGCAGATGTTTCCCGGTCAGGATCCGATCAATCGGCATGTGTATTGGACCGATCCCGTGCTCGAATTCGCTACCGGCACTGCCGCCGAAAAGGCTCGGCTAACGTCGCCGCACCGAATTATTGGGGTCGCCACCGACATGGACGACGAACACATCGTCCCGGTGCCCACCGCCACCATTTATGGCGCATTGGCAGACGGCGGAATGTTCGGCGGTCACGTCTTCATCCACACCACGGGAAATCCTTATTCGCTAGTGACGCCAGTCACGAAAATTATTCGGGATATGGCCGCTGATGAACCGGTGGAGAACGCCGCCACGCTGGAAGACATTCGCGCGAAGGTACTTGCGCCAGACCGTTTGAACTCCTTGGTCTTTGGCGTGTTCGCCGCGGTGGCGTTGCTCATCGCGATCGTTGGCGTCGCCGGAGTGCTGGCCTTTTCGGTCAGCGCACGGACCCGCGAATTCGGTATCCGCTTGGCGCTTGGCTCTCAGCCCGGGAATCTACTCAGAAGTGTTGTCACCGAAGGTGTGGTGATGGCTGCCGTTGGCGTCATGGCCGGCGCGGCGTTCGGGCTAGTCGTTCTGCGCGTGACAGGCAGTTATTTCGGCGATCTAAAAATGCCAGGCGTATGGCCCGCGATCGTTTCTGCGTTTGTGCTGTTAGGCGCGGCGGTAGTCGCTTCGATGCTCCCGGCGGCACGCGCCGCCCGCGTCGACGTAATGCAAGCTCTGCGCTCGGAATGATTTTTCCGGGCGCCCCGGTTTTCCGTACAACGACGAAATCGGACATTCGTCCTGGGAAACGGGCTTCTCTCGATAAGTTTTCCAGTGGCCAATTCACAGCGGGATTCCTGGCACAGAGCCGACTTGTTGGTACCAACCCCGATCCACATCCTCGAAGCTAGTTTATGGCGAGTTTCCGGTTTGCCGACAAACCGCCAACTTTGTCTGATTCTTTGGTCAGAATGGTGCTTGTCATGATTCTAATTCGCCTATCGCCGATACAGAACGAGGGGTGGTCTCCAGCGCAGCCGATTTGGAGTGAGTAGCTCGTCGCGCCCCGAGCCGCGTGAAGTGTCATGAAACCGCCCGAATCACGGGCTATGCGGGAGAAATTCTGGGAGACACATCAACGATTACTTCCCGTTTGCCGACAAACCTACCGCGCCAGTCGGATTATTGCTTCAATTCGGCATCCCAGTTGGTGACCAGCGTTAGCGGCTCGGGGCTTTCGGTGGTCGAGTTGAGCAAAAGAAATCGCCCATCGCGGGTGACGTTATAACCTCCTCCGCCCATCGACGCTCTTACCCAGGTCTTGAACAGCGGCACCGGCTTGCCCAGCCGAACCTGATCTTTGCCCGGTTCGACGTCGACCGCCATCAACTGCTGGTATGGATCGAGATAATACAGATGTTTCCCGTCCTTGCTCCACAAGGGCATCGAGCCGCCTCCCACCGAAACCTGATATTTGCTCTCTCCGGCGGGAAACTTCGTGATATAGACCTCGATCTGATGAGATTCGCTGGACTGATACGCGACCCAACCGCCGGTGGGTGCGAAGCGTGCATTCTTGGCGCTCGCCAGTGCGCCCGGCCTCCCGTCCAGGTGGTCCACCAGCAACTGCGGTTTCGCGTTTCCGCCCAAGGGCAAAATTTCAAGCTGGGAGGATTTGTAATCTCCTTCCTCGTACAGAAGATATCTGCCATCGGGCGAAACATCGGTCGGGGCATCTCTTTTGTCCGTGGCCAGGACGCGTTGTTGCGTACCTGAGCCGTCCGCTGGCCGCGAGTAGATTTGCGCAGGCTCCCCGCTCTCGCTGAAGCTGAAATACAGCGTCTTGCCGTCGGGAGACCACGCAGGCGAACTTACGAACTTTCCGCCGAAGCTGAAGCGTGTCCTGGCTCCCGTCTTCAGGTCGAGGAGCCAGATGTTATTTTCCGAAGTACCGCTCGGGAACGCAATCCTGTTTCCGTCGGGCGAGATGCGCGTCGCGCCGAGAAACCCCGGTTCTACGATCTCCTCGGTTTCCTTCCCCTGGGCATCCACCCACGCCATGTGTTCGCCAGCAGGCTCGGTGCCGTATTCGTAAGCGAGCAAGCCGTTCTGCGTGGCCGAGAAGACTGCACTGGCAACCAGATCGTCGCGCTGCACATGTTCGGCGACGATGGTCACGGGCCCGGTGAGTTTGCCGCCGGAGATATCGAGCTTCTGGGCGGTCAACGCTCCATCCCGGACGGCCAGTAGCTGTCCCGATGTAAACGAAGACAGGTAATAGCGTCCGCGGAGAAGCACGCTTTCGCTGCCTCCATCTACGGAAGCGAGACGGATTTCATTGTGATCGTCGACCGCACCGATCGGACTGTGCAGATAAATGAAGTGCTTCCCGTCGGGAAGGAAAAACGGCCAGCGGTGAGACTCGGTGCCAGTGGGAGTTTTGGTAACTGGGACCGGTGTGCCCCCACTCGCTGAGACCCGAGAAATGGGGCTGCCAATTTGTGGCGCAAACAGAATGGTGTCGCCGGCTCCCCAGGAGGCGCCGCGTGCATTGCCTGCCTCGCAAATCGGGACTGGAGGTCCGCCGCTCGCTTCCTTTCGCCATAGTCTCCCATTGGCGAAAAAGCCGATGAAGTTGCCGTCGGGCGACCAGAAAGGAAAGTACGCGCCGGTGGTTTCGGGTAGTTCCACCGCGTTGCTTTTGTCTAGAGCGCGAAGCCACAATGAGGTCTTGCCCGCGCGGCTGGCCGCGAACACGATCTGCTTCCCATCCGGAGAAAATGCCGGCGGCCCATTGCGATTCAGCAGCGCGAACTGCGCGCCCTCAGGCGGCAACAATGTCGTTCGCAGGACCTGCCGCGGAGGTCCGGACCGCAACCAGCCCATGGCGCCGACCGCAATCGCGATCAGCAGCAGAGACGCGATCGCCCCCCGAGCTACCCAATTTGCTTTCGCCGGGGCTGGAACCGATGCCGTTGCGGTTCCGATTTGACCCGCGTTCTCGCCAATCCACCTCAACTGCAGCTTGACGTCGTGTGCGGTTTGATAGCGATCGTCAGGCGATTTCGCCAGACAACCCTTCACGACTTGTTCCAGTACCGGCGGCGTCAGCGGCCGGATCCGCGAAATCGGCTCGGGCTCTTTTTCGAGAATTGCGCTGGCCACGCTGATCTGCGTCTTGCCCTCGAAGGCTCGCTTCCCGGTCGCTGCTTCATACAGCACCGCACCCAGCGCGAAGATGTCGGTGCGTGCATCGGCGTCTTTTCCCGCGATCTGCTCCGGCGACATATACTCCATCGTCCCCAGAATCGTGCCCGCGCTGGTCAGCGGGCTCTGAACCGTTGCGCCGTCGAGCGTCACTGCGGAGAGCAGCGGTGCCGCTCCTGCCCCGCTCCCGAGCGACAAGGGTTTGGCGAGTCCGAAGTCCATCAGCTTCGCCCCGGCCTTGGTCAGCATGACGTTGCCAGGTTTCAGATCGCGGTGCACGAGGCCAGCGCGGTGCGCCACGTTCAACGCTTCCGCCACTTCTGCGCCGATCCGAGCCACTTCAGCTAGCGACAGGGCACCTTTGCCCAGTCTCGAGCTGAGAGTTTCCCCTTCCAGAAACTCCATGACCAGGTAGTCCACGCCATCTTGCGAGCCGATGTCGTAGAGATGACAAATGTTGGGGTGGTTCAGAGAAGACAGCGCACGAGCTTCACGTTCGAAACGCTGCTTCAGTTCCGTGGACGAAGAGAGGTATGCAGCAAGAACCTTGATCGCGACCGTCCGGTTGAGGCGGGTATCGCGAGCGCGATACACCTCACCCATGCCGCCGGCGCCGAGCGCCGATTGAATCTCATAAGGACCGAGTTTTGCGCCAGAGACCAGCCCCATGCGTTGCGCGCCATTATAACGTGTGCGACTGCGCGTTGAACTGGGTTCAGGAACTCAGCTGTAGGACAGTGGATGTAGGACATGGTGAAGATGGTTCGGATAGTACTCGCCCCGAATCCCTGGCCCCTGAAATTCACAAATCGCAGGAAATGGCAATTCGATCTCGAAGGGATTCGGTCAACCAGGTTTGACTGGATTTCGGCCTTTGCGCACGTCAGAGACAACCAGAGACAGACCATTGAACTGCTAGGATCGCCAGCAAAACCGCATGGTTGTTGGCTGTTCAATGGCCCCCATCATTTCAACTTCGCATACTCTGCTTGGGCTTGTTTGAGCACGGGAATATCGGAGTCGGCGTCCTTCCAGATCGTAAGGAAATCCTGATAGGCAGCGCGTGCTTCTGCGCGAACAGCATCCGCCTCGGTGCCCTGTGCGGATCGCGCCTGAAGCGCGTATGCGCGGGCAAGTCCGAGATGCGCCAGTACGCTGAACGCGTCGCCGACCGTGATTCCGCGGTGATCCACAATTTTCTGAAACTCCCTGGCGGCCTCGGCGCCTTTGCGCTCCGCCAAATACGCTTGACCTCGCATATAGACCGGATAAAGGGCTCCAAAGTATGCGAATGTCGCGCTGCGTGGTGAACTTATATCGTAGGGAGCGGTAACCTGGAGGACCTCAATCGCCTTTGCAGGATCGCCATGACCCAGGGCCAGAGATGCGCGGACAGCCGGGAGGTAATCGAAGCGGACCGAAGTGTCCTCGGGGAAATCTTTTTCCAGATCACTTGCCAAAGACTGAGCCTGGGAAGCATCGCCCGACATGGCTATTGCGAGGGCTGCGCCAAACCTGTCCTCCCGGTTCCTAGCAACTGCGATTGCAGCCATCGCTGTCTTTTTTGCCATAGACGCGTTCCCGAAAAAGGCTTCCCACAGTGCGGCTCTGGTTTCGTATAGAGCTGCCCTTTCGCGATGTCCTGCCTGTTGAGCCAAACTGATGGCGTTCTCTGACCACTTCTTAGACTCTTGCAGGTGACCGGTATACGCTAGAGCAAAAGCCCGGCGGTCCGTGAGCCAGTCCTCGGTGCCAGGTTTTCCTTGAGCTGCAGCTACTGCTCGTTGCATGCCTGCGCTGTCGCCTTTCAAGAAGGCGACATCGAATCGCAGACGCGACAAGAAAGGGCCCTCCATTTTTCGCTCGGAGGCTCTCCGAAGCACGTCTTCAGCCTCTGCGGGGCGGTCAAGGTAAACAAGGTCGTCGCCAAGCAGGACATATCCAGTGAAAGTGTCCGGAGCAAGTTCAATAGCCTTATGCCCCTCCTCTACGGCCCTTTCATATCTGCCGAGCACTGGATAAATGAAACCGGCTAGGAATCCGTGAGCTTGCCATTCACGGGGATAGACTTGCGCCCACTGTTCGCAGGTCTGCTGCGCCTTTTCCTGGTTTCCGGTTCCTCGTCCGTCATAGTAAGCCGTGATGAAAAACCTCTCTCTGTCACTCGCACGATCGCGTAGTTCGTAAGCTTTGCGAATGTTCTGTGTGGCGAGATCGGACTCACCCGTCGCCCCGTAAAAAAGTGCGAGGGAGGCATAGCCCATCGCAAATTTCGGGTCGATTTCCACGGCGCGCTTGAAAAAAGGCAGACCGGCTTCTTCGCCCGATGAGGCGCTCGTTTTCCAGCCCATGCTGTAGGCTTGCAAAGCCTCGAGAGAAGATGTGGTGGCGTCCTCGAGGGGAACGTCATGCTGCTGGACAGTAGCCAGCGATTCGCCGACGCGCGCTCTGAATTTGCTGGCCATTTGACTCAGGGCATTCAACACATTTTCTTTCGTGCCGGCTTGTACCAGTTCGTCAGCGAGTAATTTTCCGGTGCGGCAGTCTTCCGCACGCAGCCCCAGGACGTATTGGTTCCCCAGAGCTGCGATTGAACCTTCCAGGACAGCGGCACTGGCGGTGCGCTGACAGACTTCCCGCGCGAGTTGCGCAGTCAGATGTGCATCGGCGGGTTGGCTCATCATTCGCAGCGTTTGCTGAACACGGTCTTCGGAAACGAGGCTTAAAAAAGGAGATTGTTCAAGTTGTACGACTAAGCCCTGCCGCAGTGTGCCGTCGAAAACAGGATCGCCAGTGGAGTTGGCGAAGTCGGCGAGGACGATGGTGTCCTTGTCTGTGAGTCTGGGCTTGGGCGGGAAATAGAAAAAGCTCGCAATGGAGAAGCCCAGCGCAATCGCGGCAACAGGCACAATCACTTTCCAGCGCCCCACAACCAGCCTACTAGGTGCGTGCTTCGTGCTTGCTGTCGCCGCGTGTGAGTCCGTGTCCCGTTTCAACCGTTGCAGGTCGGTGCGAATTTCTGACGCGTGCTGGTAGCGGAGGTTGCGATCCTTCTCCAGACACTTGTTGACGATGCGTTCCAAGTCAGCCGGCACATCGCGGTTTAGCTGGGCGAGTGGAACGGGCGTTCGGTTCAGGATCGCGTCGAAGATCACTGCCGTGCTCTCGCCACTGAACGGCAACCGACCACCTGCCATTTCGTAGAGCACAGCTCCTAGCGAGAATAGATCGGTCCGCCCATCCAGTTCTTTCGCCCGTGCCTGCTCCGGCGACATGTAAGCCACCGTCCCCACCGCCGTGCCCGGACTCGTCAAGTGCTCTTCTATCGTCAGCGTCGATTGCGCGCCATCCACTTCCACCGGATTGCCCAATGAGATGGATACCTTGGCCAAGCCAAAATCCAGAATCTTGGCGTGCCCGCGCTCCGTTACGAAAATGTTCGCTGGCTTGATGTCACGATGGATGATGCCTTTCGCATGAGCGGCATCCAGAGCGTCCGCAAGCTCGATTCCCAGCGACAGCAGCATCTCCATCTCCAGCGGCTTACCGCCAATCCGATGCTTCAACGTCACGCCTTCCAGAAATTCCATCACGATGAATGGCTGCCCATCTTGGCGGCCGATCTCATGGATCGTGCAAATGTTGGGGTGATTCAAGGCGGAAGCGGCACGAGCCTCGCGGCGTAGTCGTTCTAATGCCTGCGGGTCTCGGGCAAGGACTTCAGGCAGGAATTTTAGGGCAACGAAGCGACGAAGCTCGGTGTCTTGAGCCTTGTAGACGACTCCCATGCCGCCGCCGCCGAGCTTTGACACGATTCGGTAGTGCGAGATGATTTGGCCTTCAGGCGGAGGTGAAAGGTGATTGGGTCCTGGATTTCTAGGCTGAGTGCCTCGTGCTGCCACTTCGATGGCAGGGCACCCGAGAAAGCTTCCAGCTTCCTGATCGGAAATGAGCAGAGACCGGATTTCTTGTTCTAACTCTGCATCGCCCGAGCACGCTTTCCGCACGAATTCCTCGCGTTTCTCGGCTGGCAACTGCAGAGCCGACTGGAGCAATTCATCAACCTCTTTCCAGCGTTCGGGATTCATGCGAAGAATCGCCTTTCATTTCACGGTAGAGCCACGCCCGGGCAGCACTCCAGTCGCGCATCACAGTAATCGGGGAGACCCTGAGGACCTCTGCGGTTTCTTCGACGCTCAGGCCTCCGAAGAATCGAAGTTCCACTACTTGAGCCTTGCGGGAATCAAAGCGCGATAGCGCCTGTAAGGCGTCGTCGAGCACAACCAGATTCTCATCGCGCTCGCGAACAACCGCAGTTTCCTCCAGTGAAACGTGATCAACTGCCGCTCCGCGCTTGAGGTTATGGCGCCGAGCATGATCCACCAGAATCCGCCTCATCAGCTGCGCCGAAACAGCAAAGAAGTGGGCACGATTTTCCCAGCGCATGCGCTTGTAATCCGTGAGTCGAAGGTAGGCTTCGTTCACCAGGGCGGTCGTCTGCAGACTGTGCCCGGTGCGTTCTCCGCTCATGTAATAACGAGCCAGGCGGTGCAGCTCGTTGTAAACGATCGGCGTCAGTTTTTCGAGCGCGCCCTGGTCGCCATCAGTCCAAGCACGAAGAAGGGTGCTCACGTCTCCGCGAAGCGGCGCCTTCTCGTCACCGCTGTCCTGTGCTCTTAGCTTCCCCATGCCCCACGCATACGGAATCATAGCCTTGCATCACCGCCTCTTCAAGAAAGCTGATTCCGCCGTGATAGTTCCGCTCAGCCGATTGCGCCTATTTAGGTGAGCAAGGGAATTGGCACTAGGCCCGATTCGTCAGGGTCTAAGCGCTCCGAAATCAGAAGGAGGACACCATGAAATCTAGATCAATTGTTATTGCGCTGCGTATGCTGGGTCTGCTGGTGCTGCCAGCAGGATTGGCTGCTCAGGAGAATTCACAGCCGCGCTACAGGGTCGTCGAGCTCGGCACGTTGGGCGGGACGTACAGCCAATCGTTCTCTGTAACCAGCGAGGGTGTGGTCAGCGGCCAGGCGAGCCTGGCTAACGGAAACTGGCACGCGATCCTCTGGCAAGGCCGGTTCAAGAGGGATCTCGGCACGCTCGGGGGGTTGAACAGCTCCGTTTTTGGCTCACCAAATGCCATCGGCCAAGTCGTGGGTGAGGCCGAAACCTCTCACTCAGACCCGAACGGTGAAGACTTCTGCGGATTCTATGCATCGGGCGCTCCGTGGTCGGGTACAACATGTCGGGGATTTTTGTGGCAAGACGGTTGGATGATCCCGCTCCCAACGCTCGGAGGCTACAATGGAGCCGCCAGTGCCATCAACAATCAAGGCGTGGTGGCGGGCAACGCGGAGACAGCGACAACGGATTCCACCTGCCCACCTTACGATCCCACCCAGGGCCAATATCAGGTGTTGCAGGACAAGCCTGTGGTTTGGGAAAACGGCCACATCAAAGAGCTCCCCACCTACGGCGGCGATCCCGACGGATACGCGATAGCGATCAACAACCACGGACAAGTGGCCGGCGGGTCGGGAACTTGCTCGACCAACGACCCGGTCATCGGTCTCTATTTCTCACCGATCCACGCCCTGCTCTGGGACCACGGCAAAGTAATCAATCTGGGCAGCCTGGGCGGCGCGTTCGGAAACCAGGCCCATGGAATGAATAACCGGGGCCAGGTGGTGGGTGCGTCAGACTTGGCCGGCGATGCTGTTTTTCACGGCTTTGTCTGGAGCCAAAGCGCCGGAATGCAGGACGTTCCGCCGCTTCCAGGGGACACTTACAGCATCGCCCTGGCCATCAACGACCGGGGCGAGGTGGGTGGCCTCTCAATAGACGCGACTTTTACGACCCTGCGCGCTTTTGTGGTCGTGGAGGGGGTGCCGACCGACCTCAACACTCTGGTTCCGGCCGACTCTATCCTGCAGCTGCAGACCGTCTGCGGTATCAATTCCCGCGGGGAGATTACGGGCTTAGCCGTGGAGAAAGGCACCGGCCAGTACCGCGGTTATCTGGCGATCCCTCTGGCTGGCGCGAACTCTGGGCGTTAGACCCATGCATCCGAAAAACAGAAGCAGACACTGCCGCTCTGCTGGTTTCCAATCAGCAGAGCGGCTTCCATGACCCTCGACACTGAGTGGATGACGGGTAACCCTTCCATAATCCGGTAAGGGAAGGTTTGCCGACTAATCGGGAGCTGGCTCGCGTTGCACCACGACCAAAAACACCACACCGACAATGGTAAACATTCGGAATGCCTCTTCCTGCCCATTCCATATTTTCGACTGCCACATCAGAAACCATTCGCCCCCGACATCGAGGAATGCCACCAACCACATCAGCAGGCTCGTCATCAGCGCAATCACCGCGACGTTGAGCGCAGCGGCGAATTGCGCCCCGTCTGCACGATACGATTTCAGCAACCGAACACCAGCCCACCAGCATAGAAGCATAGTGACTGATTCCCAGACGATGATGCTGATGTAGACGACCGTATGTGCTAGCGGCGAATTGACGGCGCGCCACATGCCGTGG
>JASHQK010000149.1 GCA_030039195.1 Candidatus Sulfotelmatobacter sp. | reverse complement strand
ATCTCTGGGGCGCGCCCGCTCCGCTCGTGCTGCGCGGCCCCAGCGGCGGCTACGTTCACGGCGGCCCGTTCCACTCGCAAAATCCTGAGATGTGGTTCGTTCACAATCCCGGGCTCAAAGTCATCTGCCCCGCCACGCCCTACGACGCCAAAGGCCTGATCAAAGCCGCCATCCGCGACAACAATCCCTGTATTTTTTCGAGCACAAATATCTTTATCGCAGAATTAAAGAAGAAGTCCCGGCAGAAGATTACATCGTCCCGATCGGTCAAGCACGCGTCGCAAGGGAAGGCCGCGACCTCAGCGTGATCACCTATGCCGCCATGGTCCACACCGCGCTCGAAGCGGCAGAAATTTTAAGCAAGGAAGGAATCGATCTCGAGATCCTCGACCTGCGTTCGCTCGTTCCCATCGACCGCGAAGCCATCGCGCAGACGGTCAAGAAGACGAACAAGGTGATCATTCTTCACGAGCACTCGCGCACCGGAGGCCTTGCCGGCGAAATCGCCGCCATCATCAACGAAGAAGCCTTCGACTCGCTCGACGGTCCAATAGTCCGCATCGCCGGCCTCGACTCCGCGATTCCATTTTCGCCGCCGCAGGAACATCATTACTTGCCGAAAGTCGAAGACGTCGTCCGCGAATCCCGCCGCCTCAAAGCCTACTAAGAAGGGCCCCGCTCTTGTCCGACGTTCTTTGTGGGACAAAGGCAGGGGATTTTGACCTTCTCCGGACCATGTACAATCTCGCTCGTGATGTCCCGCATTTCACGCATCATCATCGCGACCGCCCTGATGGCAATCTCGGCCAATTGCTTCTTAAAATATCTTTGGTGGTCGGCGTTTTACAGCGGATCGTCTGAATTTGGCAGCCACTCCCAGCAGGTGCAAAATGCTTCGGCACGTTCAACGCTGTATCTCTGGGTTGTCATCGTATTGCAACTCGTCACGTTGGTGATCGTATGGAGCGCAATTAAGCGACGCAACGACTCATCCGATTTACTGTCGCAGGCAATCCGCCTCGGCGCATCGCTCACAATTGCCATCGGTGGAACTGCCTTGCTTGTCTTGGTCTTCGCCTGGATTCAACCTGGTCTCCGCTGATCTCAGGAAAAGCGGTAGTGTCATAGATTCACTAAAGCACCAGGGGCACGACGAAATACGAGCATGGGAAACGCTGGTTCTCCTTCGTGTTCCTTCGTGTCCCTTGTGGTTAGTTAGGACACTACCGGAAAATCTCTAGGTAGCCTCCCGCACCTCTCTTCTGCCACAATAGTCCGTCCGGAGGCTTCCTAGATGGGCAAGTTCCTTCTTGGTGTCATCATCACGCTTGTCATCCTCGTCCTCGCTGCGCTTGGCTTCGCCATGCTCGGATTCTTGCCCACCCGCGCCAACGTGGAACCACCCCACCTCGAACGCCACTTCGCCATGGCCGCCGTCGATGCGTCCACAGAACGCCACGCTCCCCGCATTACGAATCCTCTCACGCCCACCGATCAGAATCTCGAAGATGGCATGAAGCTCTACACCATGAACTGCGCTCTCTGCCATGGAGGCCTCGATCGCAAACCCTCTACGCTCGCCAACTCCTTCTACCCTCCCGCCCCGAATTTCATCTCCGATCCGCCCGATGATCCTGAGTGGCACACCTTTTACACCATTCGCACCGGCATTCGTTACAGCGGCATGCCTGCTTGGGATAAGACTCTCGCTGAACCGGACATGTGGAAGATCGCCATGCTCCTTTCTCACATGGATAAACTCCCGCCTGCCGTCCAAGATTTCTGGAAGGCCAACTTCAACACTGCCCCCGCCGCGCCCGGGGATGAAAACAATGGGAAGGATGAAAGGAACGAGAAGAAAGAGGAAAAACACGACCACTAACTGGAAGGGCGGCCCTTCAGGGCCGCGTGACTGCCCTTCAAAGGGATGGGCTTCAGCCCCTGCGCTGCTTCAAATGCACCCGCTATAATAATTGTTTGCCCTTGCCCCTCTTGACACTGTGGGGCCTCATGGAAGGAAATCATGCCAACTGACATCATCATGCCTCAGATGGGAGAATCCATCGTCGAAGGCACAATTACGAAATGGCTGAAGAAGCCCGGCGAGAAAGTTCAACGCGACGAACCGCTGTTCGAAATCTCGACCGATAAGGTGGACGCCGAAATTCCTTCTCCTGCGGCTGGCGTTCTGCAGGAAATCAAAGTCACCGAAGGCACCACGGTGGGTGTGAACACGGTCGTCGGCACCATCGCTGTCGACGGCGAAGCCGCCGCCAAGCTATCACCGACAGCCGCCAAAGCAGCGTCAGCCCCGGCAAGTAGCGCCAGCGCCCCGCCGCCCGTCGCAGAACCTCGTCCCCGCGCCGAGGCGCCAACTCCTCCGCCCACCCCAGTCCTAGCCGCATCGGTTCAGGAAGAAGCTGAAGAAGCCCGCTCTTCTCCACTCGTCCGCAAAATCGCTCGTGAGCACGGCATCAGTCTCTCGCAGGTTCCCGGCACCGGACTCGGCGGCCGCATCACCAAGCAAGACATCATGCAGTTCATCGAGAGCCAGGGATCTGCGCAACCTGCTCCCACCCCTGCATCTCCTGCTCCGCTCGCAGCCGCCGCGCCCGCGCCGCGCCCGGCAGCTCCCGCTGCTTATCCGGGCGATCTCGTTCCTATGTCGAACATGCGCAAACTGATCGCCAAGCACATGATCGAGTCGCGCCGCACAAGCGCTCACGTCCACTGCATGTACGAAGTCGACCTGACCCGCGTCGTGAATCTGCGCAACAAGCTCAAAGCCAGATTCGAGCAGCGCCACGGTGTTCGTCTCACCTTCATGCCCTTCTTCGTGCGCGCCGCCATCATCGCTATTCAACAATGGCCCATCGTCAATGCCAACATTGAAGGCGACAACATCCGCTATCACCGCAATATCAACGTCGGCATCGCTGTCGCGCTCGACTGGGGACTCATCGTACCCGTCCTCAAGAATGCCGGCGATCTCAACTTCCTCGGGCTGCAGCGTGGCATCACCGATCTCGGCGAACGCGCCCGCACCAAGAAGCTCAAGCCCGAAGATGTCGAGGGTTCGACTTTCACTGTCACCAATCCTGGCCAGTTCGGCGCCGTCTTCGGACTTCCCATCATCAATCAGCCGAACTCCGCCATCATGGGCGTGGGCGGCATCATGAAGGTGCCTCTTGTCGTTACCGATAAAGACGGCAACGATTCCATCGCCATCCGCTCCGTCGTTCACCTCACTCTCGGCTACGATCACCGCCTCATCGACGGCGCCGTCGCCGACCAGTTCATGGCGCAAGTGAAGAAGAATCTCGAAACCTGGAGCGAAGAAATCGGATAAGTGAGCGAGAGCCGTATTGGGTTGCCCCACTTCTCGCCGGTTTTGCGAGAAGTGGGAATTTCTAGTTTAGGACTTCGACCGTTGCCCATACTCTACTGCCCCGACGGTACTGCTGACTGCCCACTCCCCTTTGCCCAAGCCGACGAATTCATGCATTCCACCACGCCGTCAATAATACGAGACACGCCGTCTCGAAATTTATCGGGATCAACTATTTCCCTTTGTGCGACGGCATCCGACATCTGCAGCGCATTCTCCAAGAACGACATCGCCGCATCTTTCTTCTCGTCTCCAGTTTTGCTCGCGAACATCACTTCAATTCCGTTTACCAGCGCAGGAATGAAAGAAATTCCCCGCAACAAAAAGTTCAGAAAGTTCATACGTCCTCCAAAATTTACAACTGCGCGCGTACGGCCGGACGCCCCCGTCCGCCCGGTCGAGCGCAGCTCGACTACTCTTAATTCACACCAGACTCGCCAGAACGTTATTCATCGTCGCCAGGTTCGGATCAGCTGAATCCGTGTGCGCCACCAGCAGCGTCAGGCACGCCTTCAGTTCATAGGCCTTTTCCAAAGCCTCGGCCAGCATCCCGCTCACATCGAGCCCGTACGTGACTGAGTCCGCAATCGTGTTCGCTGTCGGTGGTGTTACGCTCTTCAGGTTCGTAATGATGGTCGTGCTAGGTGTTGCGCTCATGTTTTCTCCTCTGCTGTCTGAAATTTGTCAGTAAAATCTGCCGATCACAGTTGGCAACCGGAATCCGAAATCCTCGCCGGCCCCACTACACCAAACTCGCGAGGATGTTATTCAGCGTCGCCAGATTCGGATCCGCTCCATCCGTTGCCCGCACCAACAGCGTCAAACAAGCCTTCAACTCCAGCGCCTTGCTCAGCGCTTCTGCCAGCATTCCGTTTACGTCCAGCCCCAGTCCGCCCGAGGCCTTCAGCGTATTCGCCGTCGGAGCCGAAGCGGATTTCAGATTGCTAATGATTGTCGTACTCGCTGTGCTCACGTTCTCTCAACCTCCTCCTGGATCGAAAATGAACTTATTTCCACCAATGTCCACGCAGCGCAATTCCCAGGCTCACCAATAGCGCAATCGAGGCGTTCACAAATCTCTCAATCACCGTTCGCCGTACATCGTTGCGCTCCAGTTCCACGATCCTGTTCTCGGCTAGCGTCATTCTTCCCGGTTGCCCGTTTCCCGCTAGCATGTCCATCTTGGCTTCGAGCCGGCTCAGCTTTTCCAGCACTTCCCGCTCAAAATTCCGATCGATGACCCTCAGCTCCGAAATCCCATCGTCAATCACCGCTCTCTCCATCCACGCCTTATTCCTGCCCTGTCTTTTGATCTTGAATTTTCCGGGTCGCACTGTCGTGCGCCTGAATCAGCGCCTTGATCTCTGCCTGTCCTTCGCGCAGCTTCGCCAGTTCGTCCTCGCTGCGAATCCGGCCCTCCGTATTTGTCGCTGCAACCTGCTCCAGTCGGATGACCCTTGCTTTCGTGCTATCAATTTCACTGTCCTGCCGCGCGGTATTTCGCGCATCCTGAATCACATATCCTGTAATCGAAAGCACCACCGCGGCCACCGCAACCAGCGTCCGGCTGTCAAACTTCAGCAACTTCTGCTCTTGGAGCGTCTTCAATTCCTCGTGCCAGTTCTTCTCCATCGCCTCCGCGCGATCCTGCAATTCCGTCAACTGTGCCAGCACTTCAAGTTGAAAATCCTTTGCCGTGTACTGCGCGAGCGTCGCCGATTTCTCCGCATCCCCGCGGTGACGCAACCGGTTCAGCAAAGTTTCTTCGTTCATAGCGGGTAGTCAACGTGCAGTGCCGCCGCATAACGTGAGTACTGTGGCGGCGACGAAGTGTTATACAGGCGCAAGAAATAGTTCTGTGTGCGTGCCATTCGCGGCAGTGCAAATGTCGGTTCGCTGAACCTTCCCAGCAGATTGCGATCATTGGACACGCCCCAGCCGTAGTCGTGCGCCCGAACCTCCGAGTTATAAATCTTGATATCGCCCGGCCCCGGCGCGCTCTCATTCACATAAAATCCCAGCGGCTGCGTCCCCTGTGGAATCATCGAGTCCGCTTCCATGTTGGCGAATACCAAATGATCGCTCGCTCCCTGCACATACACCCCGTACTGATCAAACCAGTTCACGAGGATGTGCTGGAACGTCAGCCATGATTGCCCATTCACATTAATGACCGGCACATTGCTCACCGCCATCGGCACAATCGGTTCGTTGTAGAAAACCGCGGGATTTCCCACTGAGTACACATACAAGTACCC
>JASHQK010000148.1 GCA_030039195.1 Candidatus Sulfotelmatobacter sp. | reverse complement strand
CACGCGCTTGATGTCGTTCTGCACCAGCCCAATCGACGCTGCAAAGATCGCCGTCAGCGCTCCTACGATCGCAACCGTCTTCATCGAAGTCGGCGCCAGTACGAACAGCGCATTCGACCGCGCCACCATATACACGCCGGCCGTGACCATAGTCGCCGCGTGAATCAGCGCCGAGACCGGCGTGGGACCCTCCATCGCATCCGGCAGCCAGACATACAGCGGAAGCTGCGCCGACTTTCCGCATGCGCCCACAAACAGAAGCAGCGTGGCAGCAGTTATGTATTGCAACGTTTCCGGCGAATGCGTTCCCAGATGCGCAAATGCATTCACATCGACGAATCGCAGCGATCCGCACAGCCACGCGATGAAGAACATGCCGAGAATGAATCCGGCATCGCCGATCCGGTTCACAATGAATGCCTTGTTCGCCGCGTCGCTCGCCGACTTGCGATGAAAATAAAACCCGATCAGCAAATACGAACACAGCCCCACGCCCTCCCAGCCAACAAACATCAGCGCGTAATTATTCGCCAGGACCAGCGTCAGCATCGCAAACATGAACAGGTTGAGGTATCCGAAAAACCGGTAATACCCGCCCTCATGCGCCATGTAGCCAATCGAATAAATATGGATCAGCATGCCCACGCCGGTCACAAACAGCAGCCAGATGCTCGACAGCGGATCGAGCAGGAATCCGGCATCGGCCTGAAACGAAGCCTGCGCTCCACCATGCGTGAGGTAAGTGAGATGCCCCGCATCGCTGCCGAGCCAGGTATAGAGGATCGTCTGGTAGGGCTGATGATTGTGCGCCTCAGCCCACGCGGTATATTGCAGAACCGAGCCGCACGCCATGATGAAGGCCAGCACAACCACGCCGACACAAACGGCACTGACCGTCGCCTTCTGCAGCTTGCGTCCGAAAAAGAACATCATCGCCGCGCCAAATGCCGGCAGTAAGGGGATGATCCAAATGTACTCGAGAAAGTTCATCGCTTTGTATTCTTGTCATCCTGAGCGAGGACCTGTGCATTTGCGGGACGCGCCCCTGCATAGGTCCTTCGCGGCAAGAACCGCCGCTCAGGATGACAAGTCGTTACTCGGTACTGGGTACTCGGTACTGGGTACTGCTTTTCACCATTTCAACAAATTCACTTCATCCACGTTTACCGTCTCTTTATTGCGGAAGAAGGCGATCAGAATTCCCAATCCGACCGCGGCTTCCGCCGCGGCGTCGGTAATGACAAAAATCGCAAACACTTGCCCATGCAGTGCTGGACCGACCATGCCCACGGGTAACGGACGCCCTTGCCAATACCGTGAAAAAGCAACCAGGTTAAGATTGACTGCGTTCAGAATCAGTTCAATTGACATCAGCACGATGACGACATTGCGCCGCGTAAGCACGCCAATCACTCCCAGCAGAAACAAGGCCGCCCCGAGGACCAGATAATGCAGCGTCGTAATGTGAAGCATCGCTTCCATAGCTAGTCCTGAGGCGCGAGTCCTGAGTCCCGAGCCAAAAGTGATGGGCGAGAAACTGAGTCGTCCGAATGGGCAAGTCTCTCAGGACTCTGGACTCGTAACTCCGGACTCACTCAGATTCTCTTTTTCGCCATCACCACCGCCCCGATGATCGCAACTAACAACAACAGCGACGCGATCTCAAAGGCGAACATATACGTTCCCGAGTGCTGCCCATACAGCAGGTCAGCTACAGCTTGCGTGTTCCCGGCCTCGGCGTAAGTCAGCCGGCCCTCCGGGAACAGCGACTTTCCTTTCGTGTAGACGGCAATGAACAGTCCGCCCAGCGCCGCCGCGGCCGCAATCCCAACCAGCCACTGCTTGTTGAACTGCCGTTCTTTCTGCGACCGCTCAATCGAGATCAGCATGATGACGAACAGAAACAACACCATGATCCCGCCGGCATAAAGAATGATCTGGACGCCAGCGACGAATGGCGCGTACAGCATCAGGTACAGCCCGGCCTGCGCCAGCAGCGCCGTGATCAGCGCCAGCGCCGAATGCACGGCGTTCTTCCGCGTGATGACCAGCACGCCGCCGATCAGCATGGTCGCCGACAGCAAGTAGAAGAAGAACGCCGTCGCTACCGGGGGATTCATAAGACCCCTCGCAGCCACGCCGCCACGGGTGGCTCGGCGAAGCCCACGAGCGCAGTCAGGATCAGCAGCGCGAAGCCCGTGGGCAGCAAAACTTTCCATCCGACTTTCATCAGCTGGTCGAAGCGATAACGCGGAAACGTGCCACGATACCAGATGTAGAGGTACATGAACGCAGCCACTTTCGCCGAAAACCAGAAAATATCACCCACGCGCTCGCGCACAGCGGGAATGAACAAAACGACTCCGATCAGCGCCAGCACCGCCCCGAATCCTCCGAGTCCCAGCGTCTGAATTCTGAAGTACGGATGTTTTGGCATACGAGCAGCATTGAAGAAACACAGTGCGCCCAGGAACAAGAACGTAATCCCGGGGAAGAGCGAGAAAAAGAAATCCCATCCCGGACCCGACAGCGCGTTCGGAAACGGCCGCAGCCATCCACCCAGCCAGAGCGTGACCGCAATCGATGAGACCGCAATCATCGCCGAATATTCCGCCAGGAAAAACAATGACCAGCGAAAGCCGCTGTACTCGGTATGGAAGCCCGCTGTCAGTTCGGATTCCGCTTCCGGCAGATCGAACGGCGCACGGTTCGTCTCCGCCACCATCGCGACCGCGAAGATGAAAAATCCGATCAGTCCCAGGGGAAAGAATTTGAAGATGAACCACTCTTGTTGCTCCAGCTGCGCCTGCACGATCCCGATCATACTGAGCGTGCCGGTGTCCGCCGATGCCGTTCCGCCGACCCCGTAGAGCCCAAGCCCGTGAAGGCTCGTCATTAAAATGACCGAGACGACAGCCAGCCCCATCGCTACTTCATACGACACCATCTGCGCGCTCGAGCGCAGCGCTCCGATCAGGGGATAGTGCGAGTTCGACGCCCATCCTGCCGTAACGATTCCGAGCACGGCCAGCGAAGACACGCCGAGCATGAACAGCACGCCGATATTCATGTCGGTGATCGCGTGGGTCGGCCCGAATGGCACGACAACAAACACCGTGAACGCCGCCAGTACCACAATAAACGGTGCGACCCAGAAGACAACGGCATCGGCCTCCGCCGGCATGATGTCTTCTTTGATCAGCAGCTTGATCGCATCCGCGATCGGCTGCAGCAATCCGTGCGGACCGACGCGCATCGGCCCCAGCCGCACCTGCATATGTGCCAGAATCTTCCGCTCCAGCCAGTTCATGCAGATGACGGCGACAGAGAGTCCCACAAAGACGAGCAGAACGTAGACTGTCGCCCAGAACCAGTTCCCCGCCGCCCCCGGCGTCTGATTGCTCGCAAGATAAGACTGGATGTACTCGACCACGCCGTGCATCAGCGGTCCACCTCGCCCAGAACGATGTCGAGCGTGCCGATGACCGCGATTACATCAGCCACAAGCTGACCGCGGCACATGAGATCCAACGCCTGCAAATTCACAAACGAGGGCGGCCGCACACGCACGCGGTAAGGCTGCGTCGAGCCATCGCTCACGATGAAATATCCCAACTCGCCCTTGGGCGCTTCAATCGAGTGATAAATCTCACCCACCGCCGGTTTCATGACTTTCGGAACTTTGGCCATGATCGGCCCTTCCGGAATATCCTCGACGGCCTGCTCGATAATCCGCAGCGCCTGCCGCATCTCCACCATGCGCACCAGATATCGATCATACGTGTCGCCATTCACACCCACCGGAATTTCAAAGTCGAAGTTCTTGTAATTCGCATATGGCTGCGCTTTTCGGATGTCCCACTTCACGCCACTTGCCCGCAGCA
This sequence comes from Candidatus Sulfotelmatobacter sp., assembly GCA_030039195.1. Lineage (GTDB taxonomy): Bacteria > Acidobacteriota > Terriglobia > Terriglobales > Acidobacteriaceae > Sulfotelmatobacter. The sequence goes on along the minus strand of JASHQK010000148.1, from coordinate 3,184 downwards.
CCGGGCCCGTGACGCCGAGCGCGATGCAATCTTTTCCGGAGATGACGCCCACGCCTTTCGTCCGCTCCAGCCAAATCCGATTGGTGGTCAGCAGCTCTTCATACTCGTCGATTTTGGGCTTGACGAAATTAACGAATGCCTTCACATCTTTTTCGAATCCGTCATACGCCTCATATTGCAGCCCGCCGATTCGGAACGCGTGCGTGGTCAGCCGGGCGCCGCAATACTTTTCAAAAATCTTAAGAATCTCTTCGCGGTCGCGGAAGGTATAGAAAAGCGGCGTGATCGCGCCAATATCGAGCGCATGCGTCCCCAGCCACAACTGGTGGCTTGCAATCCGGTTCAACTCGGTCAAAATGACGCGAATGTATTGCGCCCGCGGCGGGGCTTCCACTCCTAGAAGTTTTTCGACCGCTTCGCAGTATCCCAATCCGTTCGAAACCGCCGCCACGTAATCCATACGGTCGACATAGGGATTGAACATCGTGTAGGTGCGATTTTCGGCAATCTTCTCCACGCCGCGGTGCAGATATCCAATGACGCATTCGAGCCCAAGAACTTTTTCTCCATCCAGCCGCAAAATGACACGCAGGACACCGTGAGTCGCCGGATGCTGCGGCCCCATATTGATAACGAGCTCGTTCGCGTCCAGATATGTTTTGTCCGGCGTTTCCAGATCGAGGGGCGAGAGTGTGCGAGGATCGGTCATGAAATCAGTCGTTCGTCGTTAGTCGTCGTTCGTCGTTGCTCCTCGGCCACTTCCGCCCGGCGTTTGTCATCCTGAGCGGCGTTCTTTGCCGCGAAGGACCTATGTACTTTCCAGAGACCATCGACGTTTCCGAGGGACTGCATAGATCCTTCGCTTCGCTCAGGATGACAAGAACTAGAATGCTGAGACGAATTGAGCATCACTGCCCACTTTCAATCCCCAAATTGATCTGCACCCACTCGTTATCCTGCTGCAGAATTCCGTAATCCTTGCGCAACGGAAATCCCTTCCATCCCTCCGGCAGCAAAATGCGTTTCAAGTCCGGATGCCCATCAAACTTGATTCCGAACATGTCGTAGACTTCCCGCTCCAGCCAATTCGCCGTCGCCCAGATCGGCACTGAACTCGGCAAACTCTCACCATCCGCGATCAAAGTCTTCACCCGGATGCGCTCATTCCGTGGAAACGAATACAAGATCCACACCACATCAAACTGCTTCTCACGCTTGGGATAATGCACCGCCGTGATATCCACGCAATAGTCAAATTTCTCTTCATCGCGCAGGATCTGCAGCAACTCGGGAATCAGCGACCGATCGACCACCATGTAGTTCTGTCCCATGTAGGTCAGCGCTTCGATCCCCGAGCCATACGTCCGCTTCACCTTCGCGATCATCGGCGAATCCCACGGCGTAGGCGCAGGCCCAGCCGGCTTCGGCGGCGCCGGATGTCCCGCAGCCGGTGCGGCAGGTTTCGCTGCCGGAGTTGCGGGCGCGGGTGGCTTTGCCGGAGCCGCAGCTGCAGGTTTCTGTGGCGGAGCCGCCGCTGGTTTTTCTGATTTTTCAGGAGCCGGTGCAGGTTTTTCGGAAGGAGCTTTGATGCCGGATTGAACCGATCCGGAAGGTGTAGTTTTCACTCCGCCGGGAGTCGCGGGCTTATCCGCCGTCGGTTTCTCGTTTTCCGGCGGCGGTGTCGAGGGAGATTTAGTTTCGTCCGGCATAGCTCGCGAATCAAGCGATCTCGCGACGTCTGCGTTCGGGAAGAACGTTCACTTTTATCAGCTTGAGCGCGTGGTGTCAACGCGAGGGATCGTGGGCTATCAGGCCAGAACTCAACTCTCAATCATAAAATGACTCAATGACTTAATCTCCCGATCCCTACACCCACTCCAGCGCGCCCTTTTTCCACACCCAAACATAACCCACAATCAGGATCACCAGAAAAATCAGCATCTCGATGAGTCCGAACAACCCAAAAGCCTTGAACTTCACCGCCCAGGGAAAAAGAAAAATCGTTTCCACATCAAACACGACAAACAAAATCGCAATGATGTAATACCGCACCGTGTAGCGTCCGCGCGCACTATCGACGGGATCGATGCCGCACTCATACGGCATCAGCTTCGTTTTGCTCGGATTCTCCGGCCGCACCAGCTTGGCCAGCAGCAGGGTGATGGGTAGAAGCGTGCCAACAATCGCAATGAAGATGAAGATAGGAACGTAATTTTGCGGCATGGTAGGTATGTGGCGGGGGCGCTCCCTGCAGCAAGCTCAGGGCGAGCTCTCCCGCGCAGTAGCCCATCCTAGCGCGGCGCCTACCTCTTACACAAGCGCTGTGTCATTCCGGGGCCCCGCGCTTTCACCGGCGGGGCGAGGAATCTCGCGTGCACTGGATCCAAGGCGCCGGAGCGATCCGCTACACGCGCTTCGCTTCGCGTTTCAGCGCCCGCTGCAAAGTCTCATCGAGCGCCGCTTTCGCTTTTTCGTATTCCTGCTGCGAGATCTGGCCCTGCTGGCGCTCCACTTCCAGTTGAAAGAGTTCCTCTTTTAACCCTTGCATGAACATGGATGACGCAGATTGCACACGATCGCCCGCGCCAACATCCGATCGCCTGCCGTTGCGCGGAGTCGCGCTGGCCGGTTCCGCGTCTTCGAACTCGACGTCCTGCTCACTTTCCCGCACTCGCGATTGCGCTTTGATCTCTCGCGCTGCGGCGCGATTCGCGGCCTGCTGCCGCGATGCGACATATACTCCGCCAACGACGAGGGCCAGCCCCATGGCACCCAGAATCCACCAGCGATATCTCTGCAACGGATCAGGAGCATCAATCGGCGGGCCCAGCCCCCCGCCGGGACGATCCTCGTTTTGTGCGGAACTGCCTTGGCTCGGCGCCCCGGCATTTTCCTGCCGCGCCTGCAAGGTGCCCTCGCCGGATATCTGAAAAGCTAGCTGCTGCCCGACGGTCGTTCCAGAAATCACCTGTACATTCGCGTCCGGCTGCTGCGGATCATTCATCGGTTGGAAGTTCGCACCCGACGCTGCTGCGAACTTCATGCCCTTGGGCAAAATTGCAACAAAATGCTGCAGCGGGTAAACGCTCTTGGGATCGATGTTGGCGCTGCCATCATAAGGCAGCTCATACGCGATCTCGAACTGTGTCGTGCCGGGCCGCAGAGGAAAGAGAAACGAATAACG
>JASHQK010000147.1 GCA_030039195.1 Candidatus Sulfotelmatobacter sp. | reverse complement strand
CGAGCTTTCTGAAGCGTGGAAGAATCAACAACTATGCCGAGCCGGAGGGTATGCCTCCAGGGCGCGTTCGCACTTTCACGCAGGACAGCGACGGGACCGTTTGGGCCGCAACGGCTGGCGGCCTGGCATATTTCGACGGGAGCCGATGGCTGTGGGTGGGCAAGGATGGGAACTTGGCAGCTTCTCCTTCTGGTCCGCCGTCCAGCGTGGCCGTGAGCAGAGAAGGTGTCTGGGTAGCGGGGAAAGGAGTTTTCTGGCTGCCTAGAGGGGGCCGCGCGTTTCAACAAGTGGCCTCGCAAAATATAGCAGGGTATCTCCCGACTTTCGCCGAAGCGGGCGGCGAAGGGATGTGGCTATGGGTACCAGAATCACTAGCACTGCTGCGATTTCACGCCCAAATCCCCCAAGGAAATATCGCGTTCCCAGGTATCGCAAACTCAGCAGGAATGTTTCTAATTGATCGTGACGGCAGCGGATGGATGATGACACGCCACGACGGCGTCTGGCGTGTTCCACTTGCGGACCACGTACACGGCCAAGTCTCTCCCAAAGATCCATCGATCGAGAAGTTCAGTGTAGGAGATGGGCTGACGAACGCCACGGTTTATTGCGCCATGGAAGACAGGGAGGGCGATGTATGGGTTGGCACACTTGGCGGTTTGGATCGCTTCCGTGCCCGAAATGCAGCATGGACGGAATTGCAGCCTGTCACGACTCAGCGTATGCAGTTAGTAGCTGGAGACAGGGGGGACGTTTGGGCAAGCTCCCCTCAGGGTTTGTGGAATGCTCGGGACGGGAAGCCAGTACGGCGCAGCCCCAGTGAAATCCAGTTCTCATTCCGAGATCAGGCTGGGGCGATCTGGTTGTGGTCAGAACAAAGCAATGGTGGTGATCTCTGGCGCTGGGCGGACGGGCAATTCCTGAAAGCGTTATCACCTTCCATACCACTTCAGAAAAGTGCCGCGGCAGATTCCTGGGTATCGATCAGAGGCCCAGTGCGGGCTCTAACGAGGGACGGCTCAGGAGACTTATGGGTCTCGATCAGAGGAGGAGGTGTTTTCCGTCAGCATGATGGCCTTTGGAGTCACACCGAGATTCTGAGGGGTGAGCCCTACCTGACGGCGTACGGCGCAATCTGTGATGATCAAGGGCGGGTATGGCTGGCATATCCGGAGCGGAGGCAGATCGCCCTCTGGGATCACGGTGCGGTCCGGACTTTTTCCGCCGAGACCGGCTTGAACATTGGCGCTATCACTCAGATTGCCTACACCGAGGGCCACGTCTGGGCGGGCGGCGAAACCGGGCTGGCCATCTACAGCCAAGAAAGATTCCACACCGTCGAACCGGCAGGAGGATCGGTGTTCGGCTTGGTCGCCGGCATAGCGGGCTCGTCCGGATCGGGACTATGGCTGAGTACCGCGAGCGAAATCGTCCACATTCCTCAGAGTGAGGTATCCCGAGTCATTCAGGACTGGAGCCACAAGGTGCAATACGAGACCTTCGATCCCGGCACTGATCTGGCGGAACGGCCCTCAGCTACGTCCGACACTCCGGCTGTGATGGGAACTGATGGCATTCTCTGGGTCGCGACGCCGAAGGGCGTCATTCGAGTCGACCCCGCACATCTTCACCGCAATCTGATGCCTCCACAGATAGCGATACGAAACCTCACCGCGAACGGAAGATCCTACTCGATTTACGTTCCGATCACTCTCCCGCCGCATTCTGCCAATCTCCACATCGGCTACTCCGTCCTGAGCTTTCCCATTCCCGAGAGGGTGCAGTCTCGCTATCGCCTTCTGGGATACGAAAAGGAATGGCACGATGGAGGAAGCCGTGTGGATGCGCCATACGGCCACATGGGGCCCGGACGTTACACTTTCCAAGTAGCGGCGCGCAACAACGACGGTGTCTGGAATGAGTCTGGAACTTCCCTGGAGTTCACTATCCAGCCGGCTTTTTATCAAACCGTCTGGTTTCAACTCTTGTACGTACTCGCCGGCACCGTTGTCGTTTGGTTCCTGTATCGGTTCAGATTGCGCCATGTGGCCAGCCAAATCCGAGAGCGGGCTGAAGTTCGCGCTGACGAGCGCGTCCGTATCGCACGAGACCTGCACGACACTTTGCTGCAAGGTGTACAAGGTCTCATGCTGCATTTTCACGTGGCTGCTCAGGAGCTGCCTGAAGGAAGCAAGACGCGTGGGTCGATGGAGCGCGCATTGGCTACTGCGGATCGGATTTTGGTGGAGGGGAGAAATCGTGTTACCCGTCTGCGGACAGACGATCTCACGCATATTGATCTCCGAGATGCTTTCGAAGCTGTCGCCGCTGATCTCAACCGGGAGCACCGAGTTCAATTCGTCCTGAGGATCGAAGGGCCAGTGGAAGATGTCGCGTCACCCGTGCTGCACGAGCTGTATTACATCGGGCGGGAGGCGATCAGTAATGCTTTTCGGCATGCCAAAGCCTCCGAGGTCGCCGTCAAGCTGAGCTGTGGACCGAAGTCTGTGGTTTTGGCGGTTACGGATAATGGGTGCGGATTTGAATCGGCAGCGCAAGAGGCCAATCCTCGCACCGGACACTGGGGATTGCAGGGAATGAGGGAGCGGGCCGAAGCGGTCGGCGCACGGTTCGAATGCCAGAGCGCAGAGGGCAAAGGCACTGAGGTTACCGTTATTGTGCCTGCTCGTCGGGCCTACCAAAAACGCTCGACAGTCGGGAACGGCAGGTCACCTGCTCTTTGATGAGAGCTGCATCGCTCGAAAGGATGAGGCGAAGGAATCAGTTCTCTGCCATCATGAATAGTGAATCGATTGTGTGCGCTGGTTCTTCAAGGGCCACCAGCTGGATTCAGACTTCGTGGCATGAGGATTTACTGTGACGAACGACAACAAGTCAATACGCCTACTTGTGGTCGACGATCACCCGGTGCTGCGAGAGGGGCTAGCCGCCTTGATTGGGAGCCAGCCGGACATGACGCTCGTTGCTGAGGCCGCCACGGGAAAAGAAGGCGTCGATCTATTCAAAGTGCATCGACCGGACGTGACGATTATGGATATTCGCCTGCCTGATATGAACGGTGTTGCTGCAATCGCTGCGATTCGCGACCACTCACCGAATGCGCGCATCATTGTGCTGACGACATACCTGGGAGATGTGCTGGCGAACCGTGCCCTGAAAGCCGGCGCCTATGCCTTTTTGCTCAAGGCATCTCTACGAACCGAGCTGCTCGACACGATCCGTGCCGTCAATCGAGGTCAGAAACGAGTTCCCGCTGAAGTCGCCTCCGAGATGGCGGAGTACTCGGGCGACGATTCTCTCACGCCGCGGGAGATAGAAGTGCTTGAGTTGGTGGCTGCCGGAAATTCCAACAAGATCATTGCGGACCGCCTTGAAATCGCTGAAGATACTGTGAAAACCCACATACGAAGCATTCTTGAGAAGCTAGGGGCCAACGATCGGACCCATGCAGTGACGATCGCCTTGCGGCGCGGCTTCCTGGATATGTAAATCGCAGTCCGCTTAGCTCGCAGACATACGCTGCTACCTTCCGAACCACTGAGCTCTTCGACTTGTATCCGGACAACGAATATCTCTGCTCAAGCGTGAGTTCCTTCAGGGCGCTCATCATTCGTCAGATGACAACTTCGCTGGTCCAGTTCCCCTGAGCTTGGGCTTCATAAGGTGATTGCATTGCATTTATCAACGGCTTCCCAAATGCACAACAGAGATCGTGGACTGACTTCATCAGGGAAAGATGAGGTCCGCTCACAATCTCAATGTATTGAGGAGAGCCAATGTACGCTAGACAGAATCTAAGAAAGCAATCGATGTTTGTGTTGGTGCTTGCCCTTGGCTTTGCGGCCGCGACGGTGTGGTGTCCGCAAGCGCTTGCGCAGCTCCCGACAAAATTCACCAATGCCGCCGCGAACGCGAAGGTGAAAAACATCTTACTCGTGCACGGTGCATGGGGAGACGGGTCGGGCTTCGAGACAGTCATCCCATTGCTTCAAGCAGAGGGCTTTAATGTCGTTTCAGTCCAAATCCCGCTGACCTCGTTTGCGGACGATGTGGCCACAACACAGAGAGCTCTTGACTTGGAGGACGGCCCCGTCCTTTTGGTAGGGCACTCTTACGGCGGTGCTGTTATCAGCCAGGTTGGAACAGATCCCAAGGTCGTGGGGCTTGTCTATCTCGCGGCACTCGCGCCAGATATCGGCGAATCCACTTCCTCTCTGCTCGGTTCAGTGCCGCCGACGCCGCTCTTTTCCCAGTTATCGGAAGACGCGTACGGCTTTCTGAAAGTATCGACAACGGGTTACCTGCAGGATTTCGCGGAGGGTGTGCCCTTCGTGAAAGCGAAGGTCTTCGCAGCTACGCAGGAGCCAACTTCCGTCACATCGCTTGGTGGGGTCGCGACTGCGGCAGCGTGGCACAGTATGCCCTCGTGGTATCTCGTCACGGAGGGTGACCGGGCGGTGTCTACCGATCTGCAAATCTTCATGGCCAAGCGGGCTAACGCCTCAATGTATGAGATCCCATCTTGTCATCTGGTGATGATTCTTCATCCTGACGTGGTGGACGCAGTTATTACGCTCGCCGCTATGGGGATCAAATTGTAATCCTAACCCGCCCGACGGTCCGGCTGGCCCGTTATGTCGTTCGAAATGTACGCGGCGGAAAAGGAAATCTCATCCGCCGCGTACTCTTGAGAAACTCAGCCGCACTTCGGTTGGGCTTTCGCGTCTCACGCAATCCTTCCCCGCAGGAATGGCACTTCCTCATATTCGCGAAGACGAATAGGAGCCAGCCTCACTTTGGAGCATGCCCGTTCCCATTGTCCGCTGGCATCGAGGCCGCAGCTTCACGCCCCAGGTTATTTGGTCACGTGACAACTGTTTGGCGGACAGCCCGCGCAATCGACGCCTTGTGGATTGATTCTGTTGAACTTGCTAAATGGCTCCCCGAATGCACTCCAAATTGTCGGCATCATCATCTCGCTGAGACCACGTCTTGGCACATACAAAGGAGAAGTTTATGTCTGTTCGTGTGAAATCTGCATTCGTGGCCGGGGCGCTCGCCGTAGCTCTGGCTCCCCTGACGGTCGCGACCGCCTCGGCGCAAGATTCTCAGCCGACTCCAGAGCAAGCAAAAATCCGGGCCAAGAACACGGAGAAGGTGAAATCAGGCAAAGTGGAGCCCTGTTTTGGAGTGGCGAAGAAGGGGCACAACGACTGCTACGCGGGCGCCGGTACGACCTGTGCCGGCACAAGCACGGTCGACTACCAAGGCAATGCCTTCAGACTGGTCCCGAAGGGTACATGCACGACCATTTCAACCCCGAATGGCAACGGCAGTCTCTCACCAAAGTCATAGTGCTCGCGGTGGCTGGGTGACACAGGTCGCTCAGCCACGTTTTGAGGAGGAGTTGTGTCTTCACGACCGTCATCTTCAGGTGGGACGATGCCAAAGCGCGCTGGTGCCGGCCTGAAGGCGGAGCACTACCGAGTCATCCTGGAGACTCGACCGGACGTCGGTTTCTTCGAGGTCCACGCAGAGAACTACATGGGACAGGGTGGCCCACCTCATCGTTACCTCGCCGCCATCGCTGCACTGTATCCCATTTCCCTGCACGGCGTCGGACTATCCATCGGCGGGAGAAGGCCGCTGGACAAGGACCATCTCTGCAGACTGAAAACCCTGATTGACAGATACAGGCCCGCATTATTTTCAGAGCATCTGGCGTGGTCGACGCACGAGGCGGGCTTCTTCCACGACCTCCTGCCGTTGCCGTACAACTCCGATACGCTCGAGCACGTCTGCGAACATGTCGACGAAGTACAAACCATGCTCGCCCGGCAGATGCTTCTGGAAAATCCTTCAACATATGTTCAGTACGCCCAGAGTACATACTCCGAGACCGACTTTATCGCAGAAGTGAGCAAGCGAACCGGGTGCGGGCTCCTGCTCGATGTCAATAATGTTTTCATAGCCTCAACCAATCAGTGGTGGAGCCCGGCAGCGTACCTTGAGAGCTTTCCTTTGTCGCGAGTTCAAGAGATCCATCTAGCGGGTTACACCGAAGAATCCGATGAACGCCAGCGCCCTCTGCTCATCGATACTCATGATCGCCCGGTGAGCGAGTCCGTGTGGGCTCTGTTTGAGCGCGTAATCGGACGCACCGGTCCGCTTCCAACACTGATTGAGTGGGATGCCGCACTACCACAGTGGCCTACGCTCCATGCCGAAGCACAGCGGGCAGACTCGGTCATATTAGAGGCGACGAAGGCGGCGACACTTTATGCATAAGCCAATCGAATGGCAAGACGAGTTCGCCGCTGCGTTGATGAATCCACACCTTCCCGCCCCTCGCAGGGTCATTGATCCTATGGGGGAGCCCAGCCAAAAGCGATTCGGCGTATACAGAAATAATGTTGTTCTAGGATTGGTCGAGGCACTGAGAGACGTATTCCCTGTTGCATGCCGCATCGTCGGATCTGAGTTCTTCGACGCTATGGCGCGGTTGTATGCACTTCGAAATCCGCCGCAGTCTCCAATTCTGCTCGATTATGGAGTTGGATTCGCTGAGTTCGTCGAGGCATTTGGGCCGGCGGATGGCGTTCCGTACCTGGGTGACGTCTGCCGGATCGAAAAGGCGTGGCTAGAGGCTTATCACGCAAGTGAGGCGGAACCGGCGAGCCGGGAGGTACTCAACCGGGTTTCGACCGGAGGAACTTCTCGCGTGCATCTCGCACTCCATCCTTCTCT
>JASHQK010000146.1 GCA_030039195.1 Candidatus Sulfotelmatobacter sp. | reverse complement strand
GCCGGCGCTGGCTATGCCTCACATGCCGAACTCATTTCGGTTCCGCGCAATCTCGCAGTCAAAGTTCCAGATGAAATCGGGTTCGATGAAGCGGCCTTCACCACAGTCGGCGCGATCGCCATGCAGGGGGTACGCCAAGCCGATCTGCGCGTCGGCGAACAGGTCGTAGTCACCGGACTGGGACTGGTCGGGCTCTTAACCGTGCAATTGCTGAAGGCGAGCGGCTGCCGCGTAATCGGGATGGATATCTCCGAGCGCAATTTCGCGCTCGCTTTGAAATTGGGATGCGACCGCTGCACGGTCTCGAACGACGGCGCAGCTCTCGAGGTACAAGCGTTTACGCGAGGCTATGGCGCCGATGCCGTGCTGATTACCGCAGCTACTAAATCCGACGAACCGGTGCGCCTGGCGATGCAGTTCGCCCGCAAGCGGGGCAAGGTCGTCGCGGTCGGCACGGTTGGAATGAATATCCCGCGCAATCCGTTCTATGAGAAAGAAGTCGAGTTCCGCATTTCCTGCTCGTATGGACCGGGCCGCTACGATCCGGCTTACGAACAGGCGGGGAGCGACTATCCGCTCGGCTTCGTGCGTTGGACCGAGAACCGTAACATGGAAGCCGTTCTCGACATGATGGCGCAGCGGAAGCTGGACGTGCGACCGCTGATCACGCATCGCATACCGGTTCAAGAAAGTCTCCGCGCGTATGACATCATCACCGGAAAAGTGGAGGAGCCATATCTTGGCGTCTTACTCCAGTACTCCGACCCAGGTACAGATGTCGCGATGTCACGCCGGGTGGAATTGCGCCCGCCGGCGAGCCCCAGCGGACCGCAGCGTGCGGTTCTGGGCTTCATCGGAGCGGGCAACTTCGCGCAGTCCATGCTCCTGCCGCCCCTGATCAAGATGAATGTGCGGCTGCGCGGCCTGGCGACTTCCAAACCAGTAAACGCGAAGAACACCGGGAAAAAATACAATTTCGAATTCTGCGCGACGGACGCGAGGGAGATCCTCGGGGACAAAGAAGTAAATCTGGTTTTCATCACTTCGCGTCATGATTCCCATGGGCGCTACGTTGCCGAGGCCCTCCGCGCCGGCAAGAGCGTGTTTGTCGAAAAGCCGCTGGCTGTCAACAACGACGAACTGGAATCAGTCCTCGATGCATATCGCGAGGCGGCAGGTAGAGGCCATGCGCCGTTGGTCATGGTCGGCTACAACCGCCGCTTTTCCGAGCCGATCCGCGCGATTTCCAGTTTTTTTGCCGGACGCACCGAGCCGTTCGCTATGCATTACCGCGTCAAGGCAGGGTTTGTCCCGGCAACGAACTGGGTGCAGCAGCCGGAGCAAGGCGGCCACTTCAGTGGAGAAGCCGGCCATTTCATCGACGTGATGCAGTTCCTCTGCGGCGCTCGTCCGGTCAGCGTCTATGCGGTTGCTCCGAAAGACGACGCCCGCAGGTACAACCGCGACAATCTATTGGTTTCGATTACCTTTGCCGATGGCTCGGTCGGCTCGATGCATTATCTGGCCAGTGGAGCAGACGCGGTGGAAAAGGAATATCTCGAAGTTTTCGCCGAATCGAAAACGGCCCGCATGTGGAATTTCAAGAAACTTGAGCTCGCTGTGGCCCGAAAAAAGTCTAGTTCCTCCTTCTCCGGCGACAAAGGCCACGCAGCCGAGATGAAAGCTGTGCTCCTGGCATTTGAGACGGGCAGCGGTTCTCCGGTGAGCATCGAGTCATTGGCAGTAACTTCCCGTGCCACATTTGCTGCACTGGAATCGCTGCGAACCGGCAGCGCCGTGCGTATCTAAGCGGAGCGAGCCTGGCAGTGGGCAAACCAACAAAACAAAAGCGCTCCGCCGCGAAGCGGAGCGCTTCAGCTTTCCAGTTCCTCTACTGCGTCACGCTCAAAGTGAATTGATAACTGCTCGTGATCGGAGCGGACCCTCCGGTGGTTGCGTTGATCGTGATCGTGTAACTCCCTACCGGTGTTCCCGGATTGCCAGTGCTGCCATTGTTGCTGCCGCCGCAGGAGCCCAGCCACAGAGTCGAGACTCCCAAAACCATGATCAGCCCCAGCATGCGCATGCCGCGAAGCGAGCGCTTGCGCGATCCTGCCACGAACATGATGCCGAACAATCCCGGCAACAAAGCCGCGTAGAAGATTCGCGGGTTGCCATTCTCCGGCCGTGCCTGGGCACTGGTGGGAGCCGTGGTCGTGATGTTCACTGTAACCGCCGCCGCTTGCGTCGGACTGGTTGGGCTGAAGGTGCATGTCGTCAAAGTCGGAATGCCCGAACAGGTATAAGTGACGGGCAGTGTCGTCTGCGTATTCCCGCCACTGGTCGTTAAGAAGCCATTTGTGCTGTTGACCGTCATATTCACCTGGCCGCTCAGCCCTTGCTTCACGGTCAGCGTGCCTGCGCCAGATGCTCCCAGATTCGAGCTCAAGGAAAAGCTCTGTGTGGTTGCCGTGACGGTGAAACCGACGGTCGTGTTCGCGGAAACCGACCCCGAAGTTCCG
>JASHQK010000145.1 GCA_030039195.1 Candidatus Sulfotelmatobacter sp. | reverse complement strand
GGAGGGGAAATGGGCGGAACGGCAAAGTGAGAGTACAGGCTCGCGGCAACGATGATGGCTACCGCCAGAGCCCCGAGGAGCAGCAACCATCGCGAACGGAAAAACGAGGATTCCCTTTTCGACGACGGACGAGTTGGAGGCTCCAGTGATCTACCTGCGCTGTCGGAAGAGGGCAAAGTTCGGCTCTCAACTTCGCGACACCGAAACTGCGGAGCGTAGCTGCCTAGCGGCAGATCGATGACTAGCCGGTCTCGGCTGCCTGGCGGACTTGAGTAGTAGACGGCCAATCGCTTGCGAACGTCTCCTGCCTTCACGCGAACGCTCGAATCATCGCTTGGCTCAAACGAGGCATCGCGTCCAAACACATCGATCCCGATGGTGCGTTCCTTCAGCTTACCGGCGGTTCCGTTGAGAGTGGCTTCCACCACGTAGCGAAGGAAGTCGCGTGCGCGCTGGCTGGATCGAAACTCGGAACTGGCAAGAACCTGGTCCAGCGAGGCGCGGATTTCTTCGGGATTCGGTGTTCTGGTTCCAGCCGGTTCCGAAGAAGTGTCGATTGCCATGAACATCCCTGCTGGTGCTGATTCTAGCACCATGCGATCTTTCTCCCGTAGATCCAATCACTTGAGAAACGTCGCGGAGGCTAACAACCGTTTCGCTACGGTAAACAACTGCCATTTCGACGTGCCCCTCCGTAGACTCAGGCCGATCAGCCAAGCTGAGTGTCGAGTCGAGGCCATCATGAACAAGTTCCTGCAAATCGCGTCAAGTGTTCTCCTGCTGTGCGCCATTCTTCTTTGTGCCAATCCCGAGGGCATGGCCTCCGATACGGACGCGCCATCGCAGATACGACTCCACGATGGTTGGCAATTGCAGTCGTCGCGACTCGTGCACGAGAGCGGCGATGTTGTGTCATCGGCAAGCTTCCATCCTTCCGGTTGGTTGGAGACGACGGTGCCGTCAACCGTGGTTGCGGCCCAGGTTGCCGCCGGTCAATTGAAGGACCCTTATTTCGGCATGAATCTGCGCGACTATCCTGGCATGAGCTATCCCATTGGGTTCAATACATTCAACAACCTCCCCATGGAGAAAGACAGCCCCTACGCCGCTCCCTGGTGGTACCGCACGGAGTTTCGACTACCGGCGAGCTACCGTGGCAAACGCGTCTGGTTGCAGCTTAAGGGCATCAACTATCGCGCGAACCTTTGGCTGAATGGACACAAGCTGGCCGTCTCGGAAGACGTGGCGGGCGCTTATCGCACCTATGAATTTGACGTTACCTCGTTTCTCGACGTCGCCAAAGCGAACGTCCTCGCGGCGGAGATCTTCGCTCCGACAGAAACTGATCTGGGTATCAATTGGGTGGACTGGAATCCCACGCCTCCCGACAAAAATATGGGCATCTGGGGAGATGTGAGCCTTGTGGCAAGTGGTCCGGTCAGCGTTCGTTATTCAATGGTTGCGACGCACTTCGCCGACGACACTCTGCAAGAAGCAGACCTGACCGTCACGGCACAATTGCACAATGCCACCGATGAACCGATAGAGGGAGAAATCGAGGCGCTGCTGGAAGGAGTCCGGATTCGTCAGCGAGTCGAGCTTACGCGAGACGAGACCAAGTCTGTAAGTTTCACCCCGGAGCAGTTTCCTCAGATGCGAATCAAGAACCCGAAAATATGGTGGCCGGCCGAGATTGGAGATCCGAACCTGCAAGATATTACGGTTCGGTTTTCCATCAATGGTGAGTTGTCCGATGAACAGCGATCGCGGTTCGGCATTCGCGAAACCGCTTCGGAATTGACCAAGACTGGTGGATATCGGCTATTTCGCGTGAATCGCAAACCGATTCTAATCCGAGGTGCGGCCTGGACTGAAGACATGCTGCTACGCCCAAAGTCAGAAGAGAGACTGAAGGCTGAGTTCGCATATGTTCGCGACATGCATCTGAATGCGATTCGACTGGAAGGCCAGATTGGCGGTGACTCATTTTTCAACCTAGCCGATGAACAGGGCATCCTGATCATGGCTGGGTGGTGTTGCTGCGACGTTTGGGAACGATGGAACCAATGGAAGGACAGCACCCTGCACGTCGCCACCGAGTCATTAAGGACCGAGGCGTTACGGCTGCGTAGCCATCCTAGCGTGCTCATGTGGGTGTATGGCAGTGATGGGCCACCGCCGGCACCGGTGGAACGCGCCTACCTCCAGACATTGAAAGAGGTTTCGTGGCCCAATCCTGTTGTTTCCTCAGCGGCCGACATCCCGACCGACGTAAGTGGGCCCTCAGGCATGAAGATGACCGGACCCTATGAATATGAGCCGCCCTCTTACTGGTTACTCAGCCAGCCACCGAGTTCTCCTGAACTGCTTGGCAACGCAAGATACGGGGGAGGTTTTGGTTACAACACTGAAACCAGCCCTGGCCCCGCCATTCCACCACTGCAGGGTCTGCGCAAGATGCTTCCCGGCGACCACCTGTGGCCGGTTGACCGGTTCTGGGAATACCACGGTGCCGGAGAGCGCTTCATGAAGCTCGAACGCTTCAAAGACGCCATGAACGCTACCTATGGCCGTCCCAGTGATTTGAACGAGTTTCTCTTGGAGGCTCAGGCGATGGCCTACGACGGCGAGCGTGCGATGTTCGAGGCATACGGCCGAAACAAATATGCTGCCACTGGGGTCATTCAATGGATGTTAAACAACGCTTGGCCCTCGACGTACTGGCATTTGTACGATTACTACCTCTATCCGGCCGGTGGATACTATGGAGCGAAAAAAGCTAACGAACCCCTGCACGTCCAGTATTCCTACGATGATCGGAGTGTGGTCGTTGTCAACAACCGGCTGGAGCGTTTTGCAGGCCTCAAGCTGAGCATCCGAGAATATGACGTGCGCATGAAGCAGACCTTCTCGCAAGACGCCACGATTGATGTTGAACCGCAAAGCTCAACAAGAGTGCTAACTCTTCCGTCTTTTTCATCCCTCGCGCCATCGCCCGTTTACTTTGTAAAACTTTCCCTGAAGAATGCTGAAAATGACGAAGCGAGTTCCAATTTCTATTGGCTACCGGCTTCCTTGTCCAAGATCGACTGGGACAAGGCATCGCTTGACACCGACCATGCTCCTATCGCCACTTACGAAGACCTGACTGTGCTGAAGAAGTTGCCACGAGTACGCTTGGAAGTGAAAGCAAAGTTTGGTTCCCCCGATGGTGATGCAGTTCAGGTGACATTGCAGAATCCAAGCGCAAATCTCGCCTTCCAGGTACACCTCGGAATTCGCAACCCGGGCTCGGAAGACGAATTTCTTCCTGTACTGTGGGAGGACAATTACTTTGCCCTGCTACCAGGCGAGTCGCGCACACTCACGGCTCGGTATTTGACGAAACACGCCATCAACCCGGGCGCCACTGTCGTGATCGATGGGTGGAATGTACAGTCGCGCGAGGCTCCCGTCGAGGCCTACGCTCGCGCCACCGCTCGTGCTGCTCACAAGTGAGGGACTTAACGCAGCAGTCTACGGCTTGCTGCCTCGTCACTGCGAACCATCGATCCGGCGCAGCACGTCATTGAGTTCCTCAACTATGGCAGACAGCTTGTTGCGAGTGGAGTTAGGCATCACCACCGGGTCGTACCGTGCGGCTGGGGCTGAGAGGTTCAGGGCGCCTTCGATTTCGGACCGCGCATTCGTGAGTTTTGCGAGTATCTTCCCTCGAAGCTCGTCACGCAGCATTAACTTCAACTTCCTTTCTGGGGGAAGGAAGCCACAAAGAGTCGCACGAGAATAGCAGGTTTGCCGAAGCCCGCACTGTGATGCAAATCACAAAACTTAACGTTGCTGGTACGTTTTTCGTCACCGTGACCTTCTTCGAGGGACAGCCGCAACAGTACCGGTAGTTGCTCGGTATCTTGATACAATTCGGCCCGGAGGATTTCATGACTAACTTAGCTGGGGTAGTCCAGCAGTTGAAGAAAGAACGGGATCAAGCGACGAAAAGGGTCCAGCGCCTCGATGCTGCTCTCGCGGCTCTGAATGGTGCTTCACACGGCACGAGCACCGCAACTCGTAACCCCCTGTCAGCGGCAGCACGGGCGCGGATCGCTGCCGCGCAGAGGGCACGCTGGGCGAAGGTGCGCGGAAATGGTGGTCAGTCTGCGCAGAAACCAAAAGTGGTCAGTATGCCGAAGAAGAAAACGATGTCCGCCGTCGCTCGAAGGAAAATCGCAGCAGC
The DNA here is from genome assembly GCA_030039195.1 of Candidatus Sulfotelmatobacter sp. Taxonomy (GTDB): domain Bacteria; phylum Acidobacteriota; class Terriglobia; order Terriglobales; family Acidobacteriaceae; genus Sulfotelmatobacter. Next base: position 747 of record JASHQK010000145.1, on the reverse strand, counting down.
CCAGAAAGCGAGATGGGCGAAGCTGAAGGCTGCTCAAAAGAAGTCCGCGTAAGAACCGCCCGAAGACCGTTAATTGGCAAAATTCTCGCCAACTGCATTCCCAGGCGAGTGACTTGCTCTTGCGGCAAAGGCGCAGCGGCCAACTGATCGCTGAGCGTCAGTCCAGGAATGAACTCCATGACCAGAAAATCCACGCCTTGCTGGTTGTCGAAGTCGTGAATCGTGGCGATGTTGGGATGGTTCAGCTTCGAGAGTGCAAGCGCCTCTTTGTGAAGGCGCTTGCGGTCGGATTCGTCAGTCAAAGCTCCGCGGGGGAGCACCTTGATGGCAACGTCGCGGTCCAGGTGCTGGTCGTGGGCACGAAAAACTTCTCCCATTCCCCCAGCGCCAATTCTTTCCGCTATGCGGTAGTGGCCGAGTACCCGGCCAACAAGTAGATCCTGCCCTGATACCTGGTTCAGCACAGGAGAAGTTGCTCCTTCTCCCGCCCACTAGGGCAGATCGTAGCCCCCCTTTTCGGACAAGTCAATGAGCTTGCGGCTTTCAATAGGAGGCACGGCTGCGTCAATTTACCGACAGGTTAAGAAGTGGGTATCCGGACATCGGGCACGATGTTCGAATAACCGCTTTCTGCGTTGCTCGTGCTTACGGCCGTCGTGGCATAGCAATAGGAAGCCCCATTCTCGACTTCAGAATCCGTGTACCAAGTGTTTGTAATCAGCCCGGCATTGATCCTGGAGAAAGATC
>JASHQK010000144.1 GCA_030039195.1 Candidatus Sulfotelmatobacter sp. | reverse complement strand
GCGCCTGTGTCAGGTACCCGGTGAACAGAAAACTTCCGTCCGCACGTGTGAGAACAATCCGCGCTCCAATCGCCGGGACGACAAGGCCGTTAACGCCCGTAAGCGCGCAGCTTAACTGTGCCGGCGCATTGATCTTTCGCACAATGCGTGGCGCAACTGTCAGGTCGATCGTCGCCGTGTAGTCCACTGCCCCAGCGCCCTGCAAATTGTCAATCGTCAGCTTCATATTGAATGCAAAGACACACGTTTCCCTGTGTTTCTCTCTGCCCTCTGTGGCGAAAAAGGCGGGATATCCCTACGCGCTTTTCGGACTTGAGGATTTTTGCTAATACACCGCCGCCATCGTCGCTGGAAAGTAGCTCCGATAGCACAACACGGTCTGCCCGTCATTCGGATCCGTATTCGGCAGCGCAATAAACGAGGCTCGCAGGGTCGTCGCCACCAAACTCTTATCGATTCCCGCCAGTCCTTCGCGCGCAAACGGTCCCGTCGGATTTTTCACATTCTTCATCGCCCCCGCCGAAACCGTCCCTGAGCCTTTTCCAATTCCGGAACCGGCGCTTGATCCCCAGTTCACTCCGCTCGATCTCGCCCCTGGGTTTGGACTCAGCCGCGGATAATAAAAACAAATCCTTCCGCCCGATTCCTCCTCCGCCACAAACAATGCCGACCATTCTTGAAAGAATGACCCACCTTCCCGGTCCACAAACGCAATAACGATCTGCGCTGCCGCCGGTGCCGCCGGTGCTCCGCCCAGCAGCGGCTGAGCCAGCAACACAAAAGAGGATGTAACCTCCGCCACTCGCCCCACGTTGAAAGTCACTCGCCTCACGTAGTTCGCATCTTGGTTCACCGCCGCCGCGCTGCCCACGTACGCAGCTGCAATTCCCGTGCCCACGTATCCCGTCTGCTGTTGATAGTCCACGTCGACGGCGATCAAACATCCCGGAGTGAACCCGCTTGTCGCGCCCGCACCAAACACAATTTCGCTCGCCGTCGATCCCGCCAGCACCGCGATCGCTGCTGCTGGCGTGCCACCCGAGGGCCCGGGCGTGCCTCCCGCCGCCGGAGCCAGCACATTCATGTGTTCCGACCCTCCGGCCAGCGCCATCTGCAATTTGCCCCACTGCCGGAAATCAAATTCCACTCGCGCTTCCACCGGCCCTCGAAACTGCGTCGTCGCCATCGCCTTTGCGCCGGATCGCACCGCGTCCGTTGGCGTTTCATACGAGCGCTCGAAGTTGTCGATCCATCCCAGGTCCAGCCATGGGGCCGGTGGCGAATTTAGTGAGAACATTCCGCATGCTCCAGGATCAAATACAGTCGGCGTCTCGCTGGCCCGGTTCACCGGCGCAAAATACGCCCGCATCTGACGCGCAATCGGAACCATCGCTGCTCGCAACGGAGAAGTGCTCATGACAATGTCACCTCCGAAAAGAAGAAAACCGTCATTTCCGCCCGGCGCTCCACGCGCGCATCCTGATAAGCCTGTTCATAAATCGCTCGCCGCACCACGCGGCTCTGATACGCTGCCAGATTGTCTTCCACGCCACTCGTCGTTTCCTCCTGAAATGACGGCTGCGTCCAGAACACACGCGTGCCCAGGTCCGCGCTCGGAGCCTGCGTGTAATCTGTTTTTTCCGTATACGGAGGTTGGCAGATGCCGAGCAGTTCTTCATCCAGTTCTCCTAGTACCCTGCCCCGATCGACCATGGTCTGTGCCGTTCCCAGCGTGTAATACGAGATCACGCACGCCAGGCTTATCAACGCCGCGCTACCAGCTCCCCCATCGATCACGTTCGCTGCTCCCCACTGCACGTAGAAACAATTCGGTTGCGGTTGTGATGCTGCCGGTGGCAGGTTCTCCACTGCGATGACGGCGGGTACCGTCGCTCCATTGACCGTTACGGTCCGTGCCGGATTCAGCGCCGCTAACCTCTGCTGCAGCGCCAGCAGGAAACTATCTTTCGCAAATTGCATATTTCATCTCACGATTGCCCCGCACTTGTGGCAGGAATTGCAGAAGACGGTGCCCCACCCTACCCGATTTTTCGTAGGGTGGGATTTTGCCGGAAAAACTCACGGCTGTGGTCTGCCACTCACTCCACAGCCGTCACCACATAGAAGTAGACCGTTCCCGCAAAATTCTCCGGCACTACGCTCTCGATGTGAAACAGGTCCGAAACCGTTGTCGTAACCGGCCCTGCTTGTGGGTTCGGCGCTCCATACGCCATCGCGCACCCCATCCACAGCCCCAGGACCCAATAAAAAAACCGCCCAATCGGGCGGTTGCCTGCTCCACGCATGTTCTCCTCCGTTAACAATACCGATACTTTGTCATCTTGAGCGTTTCATTCCTCTGCGCTGCGCACTCCGCTCCTCACGCGGTTTCTTAAAATCGACTCATTCAGAGTTTCTGAATTGTTCTTCCCTTCAGAAATCTCTCCACGCTCCTCACGTACACTTCCGTAAAATCGGCCGCCGGACGCCGTTCTTCAATCAACTGCATCGCTTTTTTCAAATCCCATCCCATCGATCCCAGCAGCGCCAGCGCCATCATCGGCGCCCGGTGCACTCCCGCTGCGCAATGGATGAACAGCTTCGCGTCCCCCTCCTGCAGCGCCGCACTCGCGAAATCCACTCCCCGCTGAAACAGGTCCGCCGGCTTTGCCTCGAAATCATCGTTTGTCGGATTCCACAAGACCGCGATCCCGTGCCCCGCCGCCAGTGGCGTGTCATCGAACTCAATCTGCATGTCGATGATGTGCGTGATCCCCGCCTCTGCCAGCGTCGCCATATTCTCCGCGTTCCAGATCCCGCCTCCGATCGCAATTCGCTCCGTCAGCCAACTGATATCCATTCCTCTCCCGTCGCGCTCCTTGTTGATCCACGTAGGACAGCCGCCCTCGGCTGTCCAGCCGTACGCAGCTCGCTCACCGGGGGTGCCCCACCTCTCGCCGACTTTGCGAGAAGTGGGAGTTTCCGCTTGACGCTCTTCGCATTCTTCGCGGTGAAAAGCCTCTGCCTTGCACTCCTCGGTGTGCCCACTCTCCTCTGTGATGAAAAAATAAGACTCCATTCTATGTCATTGATGCCGACGGCTTAACCGGCGCTGGACCGTCTGCTTTTTGCGCGCCTTCGCCATCGCTCTCCACCGCAGTTGTCGCTGGCGGATTCTCCTCTTCCTCAGCGGGATTCACTTCGTTCTCCCCGTCCTGCTCAGGCTTCGGCGGAGCTTCGATCTTCGCCAGCAGGATCTTCGCCAGAGAGTCTTCCTCTTCGGTCGCTTGTTCCCCGTTTGTCTGCGGGGGAAAAATACTTGCCATCTCAAACAAATATCGTGCCGGCGCCAGTTGACCCTTCATCGCCTCGTCCACGACTGCGTGCGTTATCTTCACCGCCTCTGCTTCCACGATTCTCGAAACCTGCTTGCGCACTGCTGCTGGATTGGTCTCTTTCTTCAGCCGCGCTCGTCCCTTTTTCTTCTTGCTCTTCTTCCCCGTCGCTTTGTTCGCCGTCTTTTTCTTGATCATGGCCCAACACCCGGATTATGAATTGTCGCCCAACACTCGGATTATGAAATTGCCCTGCTCGCTTGCTCGTACTCGCCTCCAAACTTCGTCGAAACTGCGGAACGAACCCCGTGGCAGCCATCTATCTACGTCTCCGCATGAACTCGAACTCCGCAACCTGACGGAATTGGCTGCACGTAAAATCGGAATCAGCGTCGCTACCGGAAATCAAACCACCCGCCCCAGCGGCACTACCGGAAATCAAACCATCCGCCTTAACGTCGCTAGCGGGAATCAGACCAGCCGCTTTAGCGGCGCTACGTGAAAGCCCGGCACGGCAGTGCCGGGAAACCGGAGCCCGTGAATGAACCGAGTCCGCGTAGCGGACGGCACCATTTTTCGCTGCGCCCAAATGCGCCACCAAAAAGCAAAGGCGCGCCGTTTCCAGCGCGCCCCAATCTGTCATCCTGAGGCGGACGTCGTCTGTTCGCCGAAGGATCTGGCCGAGCCGCGCGAACCGGCGCGTTCTTTGCGCTGGAATCACGTGCGTCTGGCTCGCTACCATGTCCCCATACGCTCACCAAAAGCAAAGGCGCGCCGTTTCCAGCGCGCCCTTCTACAGGAGTTTTCTTTTTTCTTACTCTCTACTTTCAGAATAGCAAATTGACCCCAGCAAAGTGGACATTTTTCAAAAATTATTTTCGGAATTATCACCTTCACAAACCATAATCTACAAAGTGGTGGCGGGCGCGCAAAGGCAACCCGCCAAAATTTCAAGCTTGCGCCTCAAACGGTAGCAGCAAGGTTGTGTTTATCTTCGGGAAGGTGCGGTTAACAAGATCATAGTATCGCTCCCATTCCCCGACGCCAAAGGGGCGTGCCATACCGATCAATTCATGCAAATGGCGCGTCAAAGCAGGATGACCC
>JASHQK010000143.1 GCA_030039195.1 Candidatus Sulfotelmatobacter sp. | reverse complement strand
TCGGCGCCACGGGACAGCTTTCGAATGTCGTGCATCGCTACGCGGTCGAGGACAACGCGACCGTCGTGATTGAGTATGCGAGCGGCGTGCGCGGGATCGTGGACGTTCGCTGGCATTCCAAAGTCGACCGCGATGAATGCCGCATCCGCGGCACGGACGGTGAAATAGACTTGACTCCGCTGAATGGGCCGGATCTGGTCTATTCCGGCGGACGCGAGATGCTGCCGCCGCATGCGAACCTGCACTATCCGATGATTGAGAATTTCGTGGATGCGGTGCTGGGCCAGGCGCCTCTGCTGGCCAGCGGAGCAAGTTCCTATTGGACGGATTGGGTGACGGAGCAGGCGAAGAACGGACGTCGTCGCGAATCATAGGACAGTGCGGCAGAGGCAGGTCGGGCTGATGAAAGGGTTCGGAGCGCTAAGGCTGGTACAACAGTTACAGTGCAGGCGGGCGGACTACCTGCAAGAATTGGAGTAGGCGATTCGATGGCTGAATGTCTTGAACGTTCGTGTCTCCGCGGGCAGTGGAGGGCGCGATCATGATCGGCGTACTAATGGGGATCGCCAAGTTGCACAGAGCGACGTAACCTCAAAACCGTGGACCGCCGGATCGCCAACACGCTTCGCATCCCAGCCATCGTGGGCACCGCCCTCGTCGTCATCGCTGTTTGCGGTGTGATGCTCAATGTCGCATTTTTCGTAGTAATGAAGGGTGCGCTGACACGACAAACGAGGATACTGCATCCCCAAGGCGCCAATTTCGTCTTCGGCGCAATCCTGGCCACGATCACGCTCGTCACCGTGGGCGTCACCGTAATCGTTAGATTGGCTAAAGGGATCGTCCGCCGCCCGGCCCGTTCCGAGATCCCGGCTGCCGCCAACCCCCCTACAGTTCCTGCGGTCGCTGCGCCCAGGTCGCCCGTACTGTCACAGCGATCCCTCCATCCTCCGCTGTCGCCTGTCGTGCACAAAGCCATCGACGGCCTCGTCCTCGCCGTGGTGGCGCAGATCGCAGTCAGCGCCATCACTCTGTTCCAACTCCTGAATCGGGCCGACGTGCCTCACAACTGGACTGTGATGCTGCTGCCTCCCTTCATACTCTCCGAAGTGCCTAGCGCAATTCTGATTTACGTTCTGCTAAAACGGCCTGGGCGTGGCGCTTTCACGTTCTTGATCGCTATGCTCATCGTCCCGATTCTGAAGACCCTTTTCAATCCGATACTCCTCAATTCATACCGGCACATCTACATGAACCACGCAATGGGGATTGTCCTCTCCGGGCTGATTTATATCGTGACCCTTGTCCTGGCTTATGTGGCCATCCAGCAGAGCGGACTCTGGCCCAAGTTCTCGTCCGCGACCCTTGCCACCACCACTACGTTTTTCTACTTCTTCTTGATCGAAGCAATTACGCCATTTCTCCATCGCCTCTGGAGATAGCCATCACGCTTTGGCACCGGTCGGCCGAGCCTTGTAGCTGTCGAAGTATCCCCGATTTCGCGCGTTGGGCTTGAGGGCAGGCTCTTCGGCGCATTGGAATGCTGGCTAAGTCGCCGATTTATACAATCCTGTCTTCCGGATGTAGTCGGCCACGTGGGGATCGAGAAAGCGTCCCAGGGACTTGCCGGCTGAGACGGCCTGGCGGATCGCAGTGGCCGACGCGGGCTGGCGCAGATCGCCCAGCAGATGGATGGTCACTCCCGGCAGTACAAGATCTCCGGTAGCGGGATGCTTGTGGAAGGGCTTGGTCACTTCGGCTCGGGGGCGCAGACTTGCGGGCAAGGCATTGGCCACGTCGGCGAGGGAGTAGCCGGGACGACCGGCGACGACGAATTCGCACTCGCGCAACAACTCTTCAGGCTCGTGCCAGGTGGCAATTTCGGCGAAGGCGTCGATGCCGATCAGGAAAAAGAGCTGATCGCCGGGCTTCAGGGTCCGCTTGAACCGCCTGACGGTTTCGACGCTGTAATTCGGCTTGGGTTGCGTCTTTCGCGCCCCGGCCTCTTCCGGTTGCGCCTCGATCAGTGAAGGGATGAACGCCTTTTCGTCAGCGGTGGCGAGCGCCAGCATGGCATACCGGTGAATAAAAGACGAAAGCGGCTGGCTCTGCTTGTGCGGAGGAACCGCGGCGGGGACGAACAAGATTTTTTGCAGCTTGCATTGCTCCCGGGCTGCCCGCGCCAGGGCAATGTGTCCAAGATGGACAGGATCAAACGTTCCGCCGAATAATCCAATCTTCATGCGATTCGAGCCATTCCTAGGGGCTGGCTTTCTGCTGCAAACCTCGTTTCGTGGATGGCCGAGAGCGGCCGTCCCTATGTACCCCCCACACTCAGGCGCTAAAGCGCCGTCGCAGTATCAATGCCTTAGCGGCACGAGTGAACTCGTGCCCTTCCCGATTTTACAAACCTGATTCTTTTTTCCGCAGCCTGCCAGGCCGCTCGTCCTATGTACGTCCGGACAGTGTCCGCGAAGGCAGCGGCCCAATTCCAACAACATGGGTCGACCTCCCGCAAGCAAAAAATGAACTCCTGTAACTATCACGTTCTCGTCTTTAGCACTAGCATAAACGTATGCGAGGCGCCCTCCCCTTACTTCGCATCCTATCGGCTCGTGCGCCTATTCTGCGCTACGGCGTCGCCGTGCTCAGCACAGCGCTGGCGCTGATTCCCGCCATTCTGCTGGCCGATGTCTCGGAAAGCCGCCTCGCCCTGTTCGCGGTCGCAGTGATGGTGAGCGCCTGGTACGGGGGCTGGAAACCCGGCCTGGTAGCCACCTCATTCGCCCTTACCGTCATCGCGTACTTCTCGCTTGCCGGTGAGCACACGCCCAGCGAGATGCGGACCGCGATCATCCGGCTGTCTTTGTTTTTCTTCGTAGCGATGCTCATTTGCTGGCTGAATGCAGCATTGCGAGCGGTGCAAGAGGACCTGCGGCGGTCGGAGGTGAATTTCCGCTCGCTGGTTACGAATGCTCCTTACGGGATCTGCCGCTGCGACTCCGAGGGCAAGCTTGTGGATGTGAATCCGGCATTTTTGGAGCTGCTGGGTTATGACTCTGGAGAACAGCTGATTGGACAGCCGGTGCATTCGCTCTTCGCCGATACCGACGAATGGTTCGAGCTGGCGGATTGTCTGCGGGCGTCATCGCCGTTCAAAGGATTGACGGCGGAATGGAAGCGCAAGGATGGCAGCACAACTGGAGTGCGCGTCTCCGGGCGGTCGGTGAGCAACGGCCGCGACCGCGACTTTGCTTTCGAGCTTTTTGCCGAAGACATTACTGAGCGCCGCGCCCTGGAGCAGCAGCTTCGACAATCGCAGAAGATGGAAGCGGTGGGGCGGCTCGCCGGCGGGATCGCGCACGATTTCAATAATCTGCTCATGGTGATCTCGGGCTACTCCGAGTTCCTGCTCGAACATCTGGGAGATCAACCGGAGATGCGTGCTCCGGCGCAAGAGATTGCCAGCGCGGCCGAGCGGGCTTCGTCGCTGACGCGCCAACTGCTGGCCTTCAGCCGGAAGCAGATGCTGGCTCCAAAGATCGTTTACCTGAACAGCATCGTGACGGAAAACCTGAAAATGCTGACCCGCATGATTGGGGAAGATATCGATCTGGTCATGCTTGCAGCGGAAAACCTGTGGCCGGTGCGGGCCGATTCGGGGCAGATTGAGCAGGTGGTCATGAACCTCGCCGTCAATGCGCGCGACGCCATGCCTTCGGGCGGCAAGCTGACGATCGAGACTTCCAACGTAGCGCTCGACGAGGAATATGCCCGGCTGCATGCGCCACTGCGGCCGGGGGATTACGTCATGCTGGCGCTCAGCGATACCGGTGCCGGCATGGACACCGAAACTCAGTCGCACATTTTCGAACCGTTCTTTACTACCAAGGGGCCGAAGGGAACAGGTCTCGGGCTCTCGACGGTTTATGGAATCGTCAAGCAGAGCGGGGGGTACATCTGGGTGCAGAGCGAGGTGGGCAAGGGAACGACGTTCAGAATCTATCTGCCCCGAGTGGCCGCGATTGGCGAGCCGGCCGTGGCGCAGGTTTCGGTGCCGGAAGAGGTGCGTGCGGTCGAACCCGGAACGGAAACGATCCTGGTGGTGGAAGACGAGGCGAATTTGCGTTACCTGGCGCGGCAATTTCTGGAGAAGCAGGGCTATAAAGTCATCGAGGCTGCCGACGGCGCGGTGGCAATGCAAATCGTGGTAGCGCACGAGGGCGTCATTCATCTTCTGCTCACAGATGTGATCATGCCGGGCATGAATGGCCGCGAGCTGGCGCAGCGCGTATCGGAGATTCGCCCCAATATCAAGGTGCTGTACATGTCGGGGTATACCGAAAACGTCGTTGGACACGACGGAATGCTCGACGCCGGCGTGCGGTTGCTGCAGAAGCCCTTCAATCTGCGCGATCTGAAAGCCAAGGTGCGTGAAGTTCTCGATGCCAGCGGAGTTTCCCCGGAGGTCCCCATGCAAATCGTCTCCCGCCGAGTTTCAGCGAGCACGTCGAGAATCTCGCCGACGCGTGCGCAACGTTTCCAACTGCACCTGCCGCTTCGTTATCGTCGGCTGGGAGAAAACGCCTGGCACCAGGGTACGACGGAGAATATCAGCCGTTCCGGCATGCTCTTCACCGCCGATGAAATGCTGCAGCCGAGCGTACAACTGGAAATCAACCTGGTGCTTCCTGCGGAACTGGCCGGGCTCTCGGCAACGGAAGTGGTTTGCCGCGGAGAGGTCGTGCGAACCGTTGCTCCCAGCCAGGAAAGTCTCAGCCCGGCCCTGGCGGCGCGCATTCTGCAATATCACTTCCAGCACGGACCGATTCCGGCGGCGTAGGCGAAATTGCTATCAAGGTTTTCTCCAAGACGCGGAGGAATGCACAAGCTCAGGGCTAAAGCCCCGGTCGCTTCTTTCCCGTAACGCGGCCCTGAATGGCGGCGGTTCTTCCATTCTTGCAACGCGGCACTGAACGGGCGCTCGTCCACTCTTGTAATTTGGCCCTGAATGGCCATTTCCACTCTTGCAACGCAGGCCCTTCGACTCGCTGCGCTCGCTCAGGGCAGGCTCTTAAGGGCTGCGCTTTCACGGCGCAGTGGTGGTGATTATTCGGCGTTCGCGGATTTCTTTTCGGATTTCTTCTTCGGCGCCAGGTATGTGCGGGTGATGCGATCGTGCCAGCAAAGCGCATCTTCGTCGAGGAAGACCCAAGCGTAGCCCATGCCCAAGGAAGCGGCGGAGAGATAGGACGCCAGGATTCGCCAGCGCCGAAGCGATCGATTCGCCGGGGTTCCGTCGAAGCGCGCGAGTTCCAGGCCTGCGGCCATCAATCCGGGAGTGCGTCCGGAGTAAACCGTCAGCAGATATTGGTAAGCCGCCCACAATCCCGATGGGATTCCGGCCGCGAGTCCAAGAAGCTGTGCGGCTGGCGGACGAACTTCGGCAAGTTTCCAGAAGATAAAGGCAAAAAGAAACGTGGCCGCCGCCACAATTGTGCCGTCCAATAAGCCGGCAAGGATGCGTCGATCCAGTGAGGCGCTTTGCGGCGGGAAGTCGATGCCGGGGCGCTTTTCCGCATCCCGAAGCTCCGTTGGCTCAATTGTGATTCCGCCCAGAGCCGGAGGCGGCGGGGCGACCTCCGGAACCTCGAGGATTCGCGGCCGATCGATGATGGGCTCTGCCAGTTGATCAGGCGGAGGCGGCGGAGGCGCCCACGCGAAGCGGGGAAATTCGATGATTTTGGCGCCGATACTCTTTGCCTCAGAAGAAGATTGCGGCGAAATATTGGTCGGCGAAGACGGGTCAGCAGGCGACGCTTCGGCGCATGCCGGAATGGGAATGCGGGGGTCAAGCGCGAGTGAGGACTCGGCGAAGGGCTCCAGCGCACGTGCAGACAGGCTAGCGTGAGGATCTCTTTCCAACGGCGGCGCAGTCTCGAAGGGCAAGCGCAGAGAGGGATATCGCGGCGGGCGCATTTTGCGGCGGGACCGATAGCGGGTGAGCCGCTCGGAAAGCTCGTCGCGCCATGCGCCGACATCGTTGTTTAACTCTTCCGCTGATACCCCGCGTCCGGCAAGATCGCTTCCCGCATCATCCGGGCCGGCTGGCACCAGGGAAGCGGCGGCCTGCGAGTCGCACCGGCAGGTTTCTCCTGTTATTTCGCCACACTGCGGACAATTCATGTAAATCCAGCGGTGCTCAAAGCCAGACGTGCAACCGGGAACTGATCGGCGCGAATCCTAAGGCCTTGGTCGATACTTTGCCGGGTGGCATATGGCGTGCTAAGTTCAGCATGCCGTGATCCATGGGGCATTTCGACTTCGTTGTACGTCCCAGTTGATTCGCTTGCGAATGATTTTTCCCGAAGGATGTTTGCTTCGAAAAAATTTTTGAAATGACGCACCGCACTAGATTGCTTATCACGGCCCTGCTTCTTTGTCATCAGCTTCCCGTCGCTGCCGTAGTAACCAGCCAGTTGCTTGCACAAAATCAAGCTCGACCCAAGGCCGCATCGAAAGACGGTGCGGCCCAGAAAAAAGCGCTCCCGAAAACTGCGTGTGCGGCGGAAGCCGAGGCAGCGCAGGCTGGAGAAGCGACGATCTGCGCCATCCAGCAGGAAAAGATCGGATCCGTTTACCAATTGCACGGCGATGTCGAAATTTATTATGTCGATTACGTGCTGCGCGCGGATGAGGCCACTTATGACTCCGACACTGGCGAGGCTACGGCTACCGGGCACTTCCGGCTGGATGGAGGCCCCAACGATGATCACATCAAAGCCAGTCATGGGACCTACAATCTCACCAGCGAAACCGGGAGCTTCTATGATGTCACCGGCACAACTGGCTTTCGCTTCGAGGGAAATCGCGCCGTTTTAACCTCGAGCGCGCCTTTTGCATTCAATGGCAAGCGGGTCGAGAAGACCAGCCCCGAGCGCTACCTGGTCTACGACGGATCGATTACGACTTGCGAGTTGCCCCATCCGAAGTGGAAGTTTGAGGCTCACAAAGTGTCGGTAGATGTGGGCGGAAACGCCAGCATTGATCACAGCACATTTTTCCTGCTGGGCTTTCCCATTTTCTATTTTCCGTATGCCACACATCCCGTGAACCGGGAGGCGCGGCAGACAGGATTTCTGGTTCCTTCAGCCGGGCGCTCTTCTGCGAACGGAACGGAGTTTGGCGACGCGTTTTATTGGGATATCAATCGCAGCATGGACGCGACGATCGGGGGCGAGTATTTTTCGAAGCGCGGCTGGATGCAGAGAGGTGATTTCCGCATGCGTCCGTCGGATACTTCCTATCTTGAGCTGAACTATTTTGGCATGATCGACCGGGGCATCGAAATTGGCACTCCGACCGGGAATCAACTTTTGCGCGAAGGGGGAGAAGAAGCTCGTTTGCTGGGACAAGGCCATTATGACGGGATACGCGCCGTCTCGAACGTCGACTATCTGACTTCGTTCCTGTTCCGGCTGGCCTTCAATGACACTTACACGCAGGCCATCAACTCGGAAGTGAAGTCACAGATGTTTTTGGAAAAAGACAGCAACGGGTTCGATCTGGGGGCGATGGTGGAGCGCTATCAAAACTTTTTTCAACTGACGCAAGCAAACGGAACTCTGACCAACCCGCCGGTTTTCAATGACGTCCAGATCTGGCATGCGCCGAGCTTCGATGCTTCCAGCGTCGACCGGAGGCTGGGGCACACACCCTTCGAGTGGTCATTCGACTCGTCTTTTGCAGGCCTTTCGCGCAGCGAACCCGGTTTCAGCACCAGCACCCTGCTCGAGCGGCTCGACTTCGCTCCGGAAATCTCATTGCCTCTGCTGTTTCACGGATGGTCGTTCCGGCCCGCCCTGGCGGCGGATGAAACCTATTACACGGAGCGCCTGGAAAACGGCGTGGCGGTGAGCGATGCCATCTCGCATCAGGCACTGGATGCCTCGGTCGAGGCGCGCCCGCCCGTGTTGGAAAAGGTTTTCGACAAGGAATTTCTAGGCCACAAGTGGAAACACGTGATTGAGCCGGAAGCGATCTACCGCTACGTCACGGGAGTGAACAATTTCAATCAGATCCTGAAATTTGACGAGCACGATATTTTGAGTGACACCAATGAGGTGGAATACGGCTTCACAACGCGGCTTTATGCCAAGCGGAAGCCCTCTTCGCAAGTCCCGTGCCAGAGGCCGATGGCGGCTCTCGCGATCGGCAGTGCTGCGCCCCCGCAGGCGGTGCCGTGGCAACGAATCAACTACCAGGAAACGGAATCCTGCCAGCACGCTCCTCCTATCAGAGAAGTGGTGACGTGGAGCGTGTTTCAGAAGTATTTTCTGAATCCGACTTTTGGCGGAGCACTGGTTCCCGGAGAGCGCAACGTCTTCAGCGCAACGGAGGAACTGACTGGGATCGCGTTTCTCACCGAGGCGCGGCATCTTTCTCCCCTGGTTTCGCGGCTGCGCGTAGCCACGAGCAGCAAGATCGATACTGAGTGGGATATGGATTATGATTTCCGCCTCGGCCGCATGAATGCCAGTACCCTGCTGGTGAACTACAATGTAGGCCCGTTCACGGTTGGAGGCGGGGATGCCTTTCTGCAGATCCCGCAAACCAAGAACACGACGAACATCGGGACCTGTGCATCGGGCAATGCAGCGATCCAGCCCACCTGCAAATTTCAGCAATTTCGGATGGGACTCGGCTATGGCAGCCTGACTCGCCATGGATTCAGCGGCGCGGCCGACTTCGGGTTCGACGCCGAGATTAACCAGTTGCAGTTTGCCAGCCTGCAGAGTACGTACAACTGGGACTGCTGCGGCCTGACGCTGGAGTACCGGCGCTACTCCATCGGAAATGTGCGGGAAGAAAACCTGTTTCGCTTCAATTTCACGCTGGCCAATATCGGATCGTTCGGCAATCTCAGGCCCCAGGAACGCCTCTATTGATCTGGAACGTGTGCCGCGGCAGATGCTGTTACCATAAAGCCTATGCCATCGCTGGATAGGGATCTCGCGGCCAAGGAGGATCAGCTGGGCGCGGAGTTGCGCCAGCTCGGGCGTCTGCTCGTGGCGTACTCCGGCGGCGTGGACTCGGCCTATCTGGCGTGGGTTGCGCATAGAGTTCTGGGCAAGAATATGCTCGCCATAATCGCGGATTCGCCCAGTCTGGCGCGCACCCAACTCGCCGACGCAATCGCTTTCGCCGGCGAACAGGGCATGCCGCTCGAAATCATTTCGACTTCAGAGCTCGACAAGCCCGAGTATGCGCGCAACGACGGCGAACGCTGCTTTCACTGTAAGGACGAACTCTTCTCGGTGATGGAAAAGATTCGCGCCGACCGAGGTTTCGATGCGATTGCTTATGGCGTGAATGTGGATGATCAGGGCGATTTCCGCCCCGGCCAGCAAGCTGCACATCGGCACCGTGTGGCGGCGCCATTGCTCAAGGCGGGGCTTCAGAAGCAGGAAGTTCGTGAACTGGCGCGTCGAGCCGGGTTGCGCATCTGGGACAAGCCTGCGTCGGCATGCCTGTCGTCGCGCATCGAGTACGGACGCCCGGTTACGCGCGAAGCCCTTGAGGTGGTGGAACAGGGCGAGGAGGCGGTCCGCGCACTCGGGTTTCGCCAGTTCCGCGTGCGGCATCACGGCGATATTGTTCGTATCGAAATTGCCCGCGACGAACTGCATCGCGCTCTCGATCCCGACATGGCAGCACAATTCACGGCGATCTTCAAAGCGCTCGGATTCCAGTTCGTGACCCTCGATCTGGAGGGCTTCCGCTCGGGCTCGATGAACTCCTTGTTGCCCGCGGAGCGGCTGAAAAGCCGAAGCTAGGCCGGGCGTAGGCGTCACCCTTCCTGCGAAGGTAAGCGCGTGACGCTGTGAGATAATCAAAGGTCAATTTTCAATGCTGAGGCGGTTTTTGGTGATCTTAATCCGGCGTTCATTTCTCGTTCTTCTGCTAATTTGTCTCGGTTGCGTTGCCCAATCCGTTCCGCCTGACATAGCTCGCAAAATCGAGCGCCAGGTGCGCTCGTATTACACGATTCCTCCCGACGTGAACGTTAAGGTCGGAGCCATTGTTCCGAGCACTGACCTGCCGGGCTACGATGAAGTCGCGGTTACCATCGATCAGGGAGACGGGAAGCAGAAGGGCTACAAATTTCTGGTGTCGAAAGATCGAAGCACGATGGTGCGATTGATCAAATTCGATCTGACCAAAGATCCGTACGAAGCGGTGATGAGCAAGATCGACGTCAGGGGACGTCCGGTGCGCGGGTCGAAGAACGCGAAAGTTGTGGTTGTGAACTACGACGATTTCGAATGTCCGTATTGCGCGCGCATGCACCAGACGCTGTTTCCGGAGATTCTCAAGGAATACGGCGACCGGGTTACGTTTGTCTACAAAGATTACCCGCTCGCCGAAATTCATCCCTGGGCGATTCACGCTGCGGTGGACGCAAACTGCCTGGCGGCGCAGAACCCGGACGCCTATTGGGATTTCGCGGACTATATCCACGACAATAAGCAGCATGTCGACCAGGAGAATACTCCGGCTGCGCGCTTCGACGCTATCGACAAGATAGCTTTGCTCCAGGGACAGAGGCATAATGTGGACGCGGCGAAGCTGCAGGCTTGCGTAAAAGCCCAGAACGACGATTTAGTCCGGGCGTCGATGAAGGAAGCGGACGAAATCGGAGTCGACGCGACGCCCACGCTGTTTATCAATGGTGAGCGCATCGACGGCGTAGTTCCAATCAGCGAGCTACGGGCGGCTTTGAATGAGGCCCTGAAAGATGCGGGAGAGCCCGTGCCGGCAGCCCCGCAAGCGGCGCCTACGCCGGCTTCGAAGTGACTTCGCGCCGGACCCTTCGCTTAGCGCAGTGGGCGAGAGGTACAGCGGCATGGTGTGGAAAGGGCAATCATTTTGAACAAAAACTCGCATCTCTGCCGCGCGACCACGGCAGTGTTTTCTCTTCTTTTTCTGACCGCGTTGGCCGCATGCAATAAGCAGGTCGGCGGAGATGTTATGGCGACGGTGGACGGACGCAAGATTTTCCGTTCCGACGTCGACAAGTATTACGACAATTATCAGGCGTCTTCGTCACAACAGGCGGCAGCAGGCGAGCAAGCGACAGCGCTGCGCCTGCAGATTTTGCATCAGATGATTGACGACGAGATCATCATGCACCGCGCCGAAAAGCTCGGACTGCTCGCCACCGACGAAGAAGTCGACCGCAAGTTCAACGAAATCAAGGCTCCGTTTACTCAGGAAGAATTCGATCAGCGGCTGAAAGACCGGAAGATCACACTGGCGGACTTCAAGCGCGACATCCGGCGTTCCATTACCGTCGAAAAAGTCATGAACAAGGAAGTCTCGTCGAAGATCAACATCACCGACCAGGACATCACCGACTATTACAACGCCCACAAAGGCGAGTTCAATCTGATCGAGCCCCAGTATCATCTGGCGCAGATCATGGTCACGCCCACTCCGAACCCGCAGGCGCAGAACCAGAACGAAAAAGCTCAGAACGAAGGGGACGCGCGCAAAAAGATTCAAATGATCGCCAACCGGCTCGACAGCGGCGACGACTTTGCCACTCTCGCGATGAGATACTCGGAGGACCCGGAGACCTCGGGCAATGGCGGCGACCTGGGGACCGTACCCGAGTCGTCACTGCGCAGCACCGATCCTCTCACGCGCGATGCGGTGATGAAATTGAAGCCGGGACAGTACAGCCCGATCATCACGCTGATGAATCCCGCGAGCAAACAAATTGTCGCGTATCGGATTGTGAAGCTGGTCTCGAAGGAGCCGGCGGGACAGCGGGAATTGAATGATCCGCGGGTGCAGCAGGCGATTCGTTCGCAATTGCACGACCGCCGCGAGCAGTTGCTGAAAGCCGCGTATTACGAGGTTCTGCGCGATTCGGCCAAGGTTGAGAACTATTACGCCAAGAAGATACTCGACTCAAACGGGCTGACAAACTAGCAAGGCTGGAGAGCCGCCGCGCGGCGGCGGGTGAAGGAAGTTTCCCGACCTATTCCACAATGGCCAGCACATCGCCGGCATTGACGGCTGCCCCGGTACTCACCAGAATCTTTTGAATCGTGCCTTTTTTGGGCGATTTCACTTCGTTCTGCATCTTCATTGCTTCCACGACGATGACGCCGGCGCCGGCCTCGATCACTGCTCCTTGCGCCACCAGAATGCGAACCACCTTGCCGGGCATGGGAGCCGTGAGTTTCTTTGGGCCTTGTTCGTCGGTCGCGCGGACACGCCCGCGCAGCGATCGTGGATCGCGGACTTCCGCAGAAAAACGTTGACTGCCGACCCAATAGTGCGTTTCGGAACCTACGCGCTCACATTTCACTTCAAAGGCTCGATTTCCAATGCGCAGCGAGAGAACGTCGGGCCGGGCAAGCACCGCGTCCACCGGCACCTCGCGTCCATCGAGGCGGCACGACCAGCCCGCTTCGGCGTGATCGAGTTCCAGCCGGTGCGTCTTTCCGTCAATAGTGACGTCGTAGGTCATTGAAAGCAGTTGTCAGTTGCCAGATCCCGGTCGCCAGTAAGAAGTCTCAACAGGAGCGTGTTCCGCCTGTGCTCCTCAGTGTCCTCTGTGGTGAAAAAGAAGTGCCGACCCAACAGCAGAGAGTACAGGACCGGTTTCACCTTAGCGCCTCGCCACGGGCTGCAGCTTTCCAGTTCGAAGCCGCCCTTGTGTTCGCCGCACCGTCGCCAGTTCGTTCGCCCGCGCCGGCAGCCGCTGGGCCAAGCATTGCAAACATTCCCGCTGCGATCACCGCGACTTCTTCGGCTTGCGGATCTTTAGTCGCGCCGGGCGCAGCATCGTCCTTCTGCTTTAGGAGACGATCCAGGAATCCGGTGTCGATCTTTGCCGCACGAAAATCCGGATGCCGCAAAATGCGCCGAAACAACGAAATGTTGGTCTTGATTCCTCCCACAAAATACTCGCTTAAGGCGCGCGTCAGGCGGCTGATGGCCTGGTCGCGGTCGGTGCCATAGCCGATTAGTTTCGCGAGCAGCGGATCATAATCCATGGGCACCGTCCAGCCCTCGTACATGCCGCTGTCGCGCCGAATGCCCGGACCCGATGGCAACAGCAGGAGGGTGATCTTGCCGGGGCTGGGGAAAAAATTGTTGTCGGGATCTTCGGCGTAGATGCGGCATTCGATGGCGTGGCCGCGGATGGCGATGTTCTGCTGGGAAAACGGAAGCGGCTCGCCGGCTGCGATGCGAATCTGCAGATGAACGAGGTCGAGGCCCGTGACCAGCTCCGTAACCGGATGCTCGACCTGCAGGCGCGTATTCATCTCGAGGAAGTAGAAGTTCTTCTGCTGGTCAACCAGAAACTCGACGGTGCCGGCATTTGTGTATCCGGCAGCTTGGGCGACGCGCACAGCGGTCTCGCCCATGCGGCGCCGCATGTCGGCATCGACGATCGGCGACGGCGATTCTTCCACGACTTTCTGATGGCGCCGCTGCAACGAGCATTCACGCTCGCCGAGATAAACCGTGTGGCCGTGCTCATCGGCCAGCACCTGCATTTCGATGTGGCGCGGATCGACGATCGCTTTCTCGATGTAAACTTCGTTGTCGCCAAAGGCGCGTTCCGCCTCGCTGCGCGCGGCATCGAAAGCAGATTTGAGTTCCTGTGCCGAATCGACCAGCCGCATGCCCTTGCCGCCGCCGCCCGCGGCAGCTTTCAGCATGATGGGATAGCCGATGCGGGCTGCAACCTCTTCCGCTTGCGCCAGCGATTCCAGCCCCTGCGCCGTGCCGGGAACGAAGGGAACGCCCGCTCGCTCCATGGCCTGCCGCGCCTTCGTCTTCGAGCCCATGGCATTCATGGCCGCCGCCGTGGGGCCGATGAACTTCACCCCGGCATCGGCGCACGCACGGGCAAATCTGGCATTCTCCGACAAAAAACCGTAGCCGGGATGAATCGCCTCGGCACCAGACTGCTTGGCTACGTCGAGAATCCTGGCGATGTTGAGATACGACTCGGATGCGGCGGCAGGACCGATGGGATACGCCTCATCCGCCTTGCGGACATGGAGCGAAGCGCGATCGACATCGGAATAGACGGCGACCGCCGTGATTCCCATTTCGTGGCAGGCGCGGATGACGCGAACGGCGATTTCACCACGATTCGCGATGAGAATTTTCTTGAACATCGAAAGTTTAGCTTCAGTGCATCTTCGGCCAAACCCGCTTATTTTAACGGACGCGCGGCGATTGAGGCAGGAACAGGCAAAGGGGTGGTGTCCGAATTAACCACAAAGGACACGAAGGAGCACGAGGAGACCCGCGTTTTCCATGCTCGCATTTCTTCGTGCCCCGGTGCCTCAGTGAATTTAGGACATCACCGGCGAAGGCAAACGCGCCCGAACGGGCCGTCGACGCTCCGCGCCAGATCCCTCGCCCCGCTGGTGAAGGCGCGGGGCATCGGGATGACGCACCAACGGGCAAATGGGAGGCTTAGCGACTCCCCACTCGCGAGCGATTCAGATCTGCAAGCTTGTCGCGCGGGATGCCATAATTGAATTAAGGAGCTTGACTCGATTGGCCTGCGCCATCTGCGAAATTCGCAAAGAAAAACGCTTTTGCCCCGCGGTTCATGGCCGCATCTGCCCGCAGTGTTGCGGCGAGCAGCGCGAAGTGACGCTCGATTGTCCGAGCGATTGCCCGTATCTCATCCAGGCGCGCGAGCACGAAAAGCCGCGCCCCGCCGACCAGCTTGATGCCGGCGCGCTATTTCTGAAAGTTGAGGTTCCCGACCAATTCATGTACGAGCGCGAGCACTTGCTGATGGGGCTGACTTTCGCGCTCGCCAAGGCGGCACGTGCCGATCGCAACATGAATGATCGGGATTTGATCGCCGGCCTGTCGGCATTGACGAACCGGTATGAACGGCTGGTCAACTCGGGCCTGCATTATGAGCAGCCGTTGACCAGCGATTCGCAGCGCCGGGTCGCGACCGAAGTCGAGAGCATGCTCAAGGAATATCGCGAGGCTGAGCAAAAACACCTGGGATACTCCACAGTGCGTGAATCCGACGTGTTGAAGGCGCTCGTGTTTCTGGTGCGGCTGGCGCACGGCAGGACTTCCGGCCGGCCGAAGTCGCGGGCATTTATTGACTTCCTGTTCGCGCAATTCCCCGAGAAAGAATCGGCGGTACTCACGCCGCAGGAAGCGGGCAGCCGCATCATCCTGCCGTAGCCCGGTCGCGAGCTTGTGGTTCGTCGTCAGCGGAGGGCGGGATCCTGCGCACGACCTGGGCATCCTGCAGCTCGGCCAGCAACTCCCGGACAGACTTCTTCAATAACGGATGCTGCGCCTCAGGTGCAATCTCAGCCAGTGGTTCGAGCACGAAACGGCGCCGGTGCATGGCCGGATGGGGAGTGGTTAGCTGCGGCGACTGGATGATCTGCTCTCCAAACAGGAGAATGTCGATATCGATGATGCGCGGGCCTTTTTTGCGTGTGCGCTCGCGTCCCATTTCGCGCTCGATCGTCAGGATTCCCTTGAGTAACTGTTCCGGAGATTTATCCGTTTCAAGAGTTAAGACGCAATTTAAAAACCAGGGTTGATCGGTGAGCTCAACCGGTTGCGTTTCGTAGGTTGCCGACAGGGAAACGACACGGCCCAGCTGCTTAAGATGCTCGATCGCGGTCCGCAATTGCTTCTGCCGCTGCCCCAGGTTTGATCCGAGGGAGAGATGGACGATGGCAGGCATGAACTGGTCGCACTCAGTTGTACTCTGAGGCCGGTCGCAGAACAACTCTCGCGTTCCTCGTTCGTTAAGTGGATTGGCGGTTCGGGGCGCAAGTCGGGCGTCAACCAAGGTCTCTGGCGCGAGCCTTACAAAACAGGGCAGAAACCGCCGAGCCCGACTGGTCCGTGACCTTTCGTGCCTTCGCCCGGCTGCACTTGCGCCAGTAAAATCGAGCGTATGACGTTGGACTCCCTGCTTCTGAGTCAGGATCCCGAACTGGTGCGCGTGATCCGGCCGACGCTCGAGAAACTCTCCATCGAAGTGGAAGTCTGCCACGAAGCGCGCAAGGCCGCCGACATTCTGATTTCGGACAAGTTCGATGCCGTCATCGTGGATTGCGATGACCTCAAGGGGGGACTGGCAGTGCTGCAGGGCCTGCGCGGCACGCCCAGCAACAAGAATTCCGTTACCTTCGCCATCCTGAACGGAAAGCGGACGACCACGCAGGAAGCATTCGGAATGGGTGCGAACTTCGTTCTGCAAAAGCCCATCAGCGCCCTCAATGCGGCGCGCTGCTTTCATGCCGCGCTCAATTTCATGGTGCGCGAGCGGCGCCGGTACTTCCGCCATCCCGTGAAAATGCTGGTCGGGATCGTTTTGGGCGACAAGACCATCAACGCCACAAGCACTAATCTCAGCGAAAGCGGGATCGCGCTGATGTTGCACGAAGCCATGCCCAAGGGTGCTATGCCCCGCCTGCAATTCACCCTGCCGCAGACCAGCGCCAAGATGGAGGTGGAGGCGGAAGTGGTCTGGGCCGATATCAAAGGCCGGGCGGGCCTGCGCTTCCATGACCTTCCCAAAAGCTCGCAGGAGCAACTCGAAAACTGGCTCGATGAACGGCTGGAAGAAGAGATGCCGGGAGCGAAAGAGCGCATTGCGACCGCCGACTCTGGAACGGTCCACTAGCCGGCAGGTCCTGTCACCGCACACCTTCAAAATTTCAGTGCCCGCGGTACCTTCCTTGTAACTTGCGGAAATCCCCAACCATGCCAGCATGAATGATTCAGATTTATTTGGGATGCCAGCCCATGTTGAATGACGATTTTCGCATTGCCAGAGTGCAAAGAACCCTGCGTTGGTTTGAGCGGGATATTCCTCTCCTCAACATGCGGGTGAAGGAACTTTCCAAAGAGCGACAGGAGTCCGCACGCAAGTTTGCCGCCGCCGTGATCGATCAGACGCGAGCGGAATTGGAACGCCTGATGCGGGAGCGGACCGCCGCGAGCAGCGAACCCGCCGAACCACCGTGTGAGCCGGCGGACTGAAAGCGGACGTCAAACGCGTGCCGTCCGCTGATGCGGACTCGGTCAATTCCACCTCAGACTTTCCGGCACTGTCGTGCCGGGCTTTCCTTTGCCGCCGCTTCGCGGCTGGTGCATGATTTGTCCCACCACGCATGGGCGGCGAGTTTCGTAGCAGCCACTGAAAGCGCGGGCGTTCGGGATGGCGCACCCCGAGAGAGCGAGTCCAAATTGAGCCACCACCCACGCCTGGCTATGTTGCTTCGGCGGGACTCACGGAGCCTTTATTTTTTGGAATGGAATGCCGATCACAGAGCGGATCCAGCTGTGGCGTGAGAAGCGGAAGCCGCCGAGCCTTCTGCTTCTTCGTCGACCGTAACTTCCTCCCACAATGTCTTATCGCGCAGGACGCGCGAGACCAGCGCGGTATGCATGGCATGTCCGGCGCGGTCGGCGACGACGTTGCCCAGGATCTGCTTGCCCAGGAGAGCCAGGTCGCCGACAAGATCAAGAATCTTGTGCCGTACGAATTCGTCGGCGAAGCGCAGCGGGCCGTTTTCTAATCCGTCGCGCGTGAGCACGATGCAGTTCTCTTTGGAGGCACCGCGAATCAGTCCCATATTGCGCATGGCTTGCTCGTCCTGACGCGAACCAAAAGTGCGGGCGGGCGCGATATGGCGCAAATAACTTCCGTTGCTCAACTCTACCTTGAAAGTCTCTTTCCCGATCAGCGGATGGGAAAATTAATCGAATAGGAAACCGCGTAACTCTTGGCCGGATAGACGCCGATGAACTTGTTGCCTTCGCGCAACTCCATTTCCCGGCGAATTTTCAGGTACTTGCGGGGACGCCGCTGCTTGCGGATTCCGGCCTTCTGAATGATCTGAACAAACGGCAGGGCGCTGCCGTCTAGGATGGGTAATTCCAGCGTGTCAAGCTCCACGATGGCATTGTCGATGCCCAAGCCGATGAACGCTGAAAGCAGATGCTCAGTGGTGGAGATGAGCACGCCCTTTTTCATCAGACTCGTGGCATAGCTCACACGGGCCACATTGCGGCTGACGGCCTCGATCTCGAAATCGTCAAGATCGGTGCGGCGAAAGACGATTCCTGTGCCCGAGGGCGCGGGGAGGATTCGCATGGAAACTGGAGCGCCGCTGTGCAAACCGATGCCACAACATTCCACGGCGGAGCGAATTGTCTGCTCACGGATCAAGCTCAATGTACTGGCTGTGAACAGCTAGATTACCGCCTCCGGGCGAAACTCTGGCTGTGGTAAAAAAGCCACAGTTCGTGGTTCGGGAACACGATCTATAACCCGTGGCGCAATGGATCGACAGCCGGAAACTTCGGTATTAGTACCTCTGCGTACGGAGTTTCTTGACACTCTGGCTGGAGCGAGCGAGACTCCAATTACATCCGTCCAAATCATTCTTGGAGCAGGCATTGCAGCCGGGAGCCGCAACTCGAACCTCGCAGGCCAGTATTTCCGCCGCACTCGCCGTCGCCAGCGCTCAGGCGGCTCGCATTCCAGCGCAGGACGGCCACTCCCTGGCCGAGATGGCGCAACGCGATCTGGACGCGGCTCTGCAATTGCTAGCCGACCGGGCCCAATACATTACCGGCTCCAGCGGCGCCGCCATCGCGTTGCGGCGTCGTGGGAAGAAAGACATGCTTTGCCGGGCCAGCGCTGGATCGAACGCTCCCGAGCTGGGCGCTCTGCTCTCCACCGAAGTTGGGCTCTCGGGCGAGAGTGTGCGCACACGCCAGCTCCTGCGCTGTGATGATGTCGATCGCGATACCCGCGTGAACCGCGAAGCCTGCCGGCAGCTGGGAATTGCTTCGGTCGCCGTGATGCCAGTGGTCAACGATGACGAAGTCCTGGGCGTGTTTGAGCTGTTCTCGGGCAAGGTAAACGCGTTTGGCGAACGCGACCTGACTGCACTGCGCCGGCTCAGCGAGCTGGTCGAGACGGCTGTCAAACTCTCACGCGCAGCCGAGCAAGTGCCAGAGCAACTTGTGGAACAGCTGCGGGTTGCCGAAACGCCCGCCGGTGAAGCTGCCGTGCTCGAGGTTGACGAAGCCGAGCCCAAAGATTTGGCGTTCGAAGTAGAAGCAGAAGAAGAGGTAGAAGCAGAATTTGTCGCCGATGCAGTACTGCCGGAGCCAGCTCCCGCCAATCCACCCAAGCATGCCGAAAGGTCGGCAGGAGCGGGACCTGCCGCAAAAGTCCAGGCCCTGCCTACAGCCGCGCCAGCGACCCCCACGCAAAAGCCCGTCGGGCCTGAACCCGCTCCCAAACCGGTGGACCGGCCGCTGCTTTGGTCCATTGCGCTGGATCCGGTGCCGAACGCTGCTGCGGAGCAGCCCGAGCAAGCACAAGTGCCGGCCACTCTGAAAAATCTACGGAAATGCCAAGCCTGCGGTTTTCCAGTCTCTCCGGGACGTACGTTGTGCGTGGAATGCGAGGAGAAAAAATGGCGCGGGCAAGTGACGGCGCGCTCCAGCCAAGCCTCCATGGCCGCGGGGGCTGCGGCTGCTGCTCCAGCGCGCGCGCCAGAACGCATCCCGGCGGTCGCCCCGGTCAAAAAACCGTCGGAGCATGCAAAAGGAGCCAGCGCGTCAGCCAAGACGCCACAGCCTGCGCCGCAGGCGCCCGCGACGGAATCCCTAGGCGAGCAGGGGAAAACCAGCACAGCGCTGGACAAGCCGCAGTCTCCTCCCGAGCTGGTTCTTAGCGCGGCCATGGGACCGCCACAATCGTGGCTTTCCGCCCACAAGTTTGTGATCCTGACGCTGTTGGGAGCCGCGGCCGGAGCGGTGATTCTGCTGTCACGGTAACGAGATCAGGGCGCGAGGTCTTGGCCTCGAAATGCTTGACAAGACAAGCAACTCTGCTAAAGTTCCAATTAGTTGCGAGATATGCTGAGTTCCCAGGGTGCCTCGATGAAGAATGTCTACGAAGTTTTGCGGCAGAAAGAGATGGAGCTGACCCGTCTGGAGAAGGAAGTGGAAGCCCTGCGCCTGGTTGCGCCACTGCTCTCCGAAGAAAAAGAGATCTCGTCAGACATGGTCAAGCCGGCGTTGGCGCAAGCCGTCAATGCGACGCCGACCACCGCGCGAATACCGGTTGCGACGCCGTCGATTTCCGCACCGCAGCCCGTGCGCTCGGCAGGATGGGAGGATACGGGCAAGCGCTGGCCATAATCCGTGGCAAGCGTCGCCGGGGCGGTTCGGGAAACTTGCCGAACGGCAAAATTTGGATTTTCCCAGTTTTTTCTCTTTCAGCCCGGGATGCTTCCCGGGCTGAAGTGCATAGGTTGAAGGCAATCGGGACAACCCGTTTGGAATTGAGCGTCAGGAGACCCGCTATGAAGTGCGCAAGTCTGATTCTGGTTTTCTTTCTGTTCGGCATAATCGCTACAGCGAAAGACAACACCATGCAGGGAACGATCGTCTCGGAAAACTCGGTGTCCTGCGGGGCGCAAGCTCAGGGAAAAAAGACGAGCGAACTCATGTGCCAGGAGTATGTGATTCGCACCGGGGCGACCGAGTACCACGTGAGGCAGGAAAAAGAAGCGCATAAGGCACTGTTGCCCGTGAACGCCCCCGTGGAACTGACGCTGAAGAAAGACAAAATGAAGTTCAAGGTGAACGGGAAAGAATACGAAATGTTGATCGTCTCCGAGTCAGCAGTGCCGGCCTCCTCAGCTGCGCCGGCTGAAGCGCCCAAGCCGTGAACCGGTTGGCGCTCGCGTATTTCCCTTCGGCTCGTCGAGTTTCTTGGTTTGACAAATTTCTTAGCGCCAGACCGGGAACAACTCTACCCTTACGTGCCTGTGATTTCCCTCAGCGCAACCAGGAATCGATCGACTTCTTCCACCGTGTTGTAATGAACCAGACCGATGCGCAGGAAGCCGCCTGACTTCTCCACGCCGAGATGCTCGGTGAGATTGATCGCGTAATAGTTGCCGTCCCAGGTGAAGAATCCGCGCTCGCCGAGTTTGGTGGCGAGTTCAAGCGGAGGATGGCCTTCAATTCTGAGGGCCAGCGTGCCGCAGCGTTCATCGAAACGCGCAGGATCGGTAATCCCATAAATCTTTAGTCCGGGAATCCGGCGCAGGCCGGAAATGGCGCGTTCCAGCAAGGCCCGTTCGTGCTCATGGATCGCTTCGTAGGCCAGTTCGATGGCACGCCGGCACGGCATGGCTGTTGCTTGCGCGAAATCGCCGCCTTCGGCAAAACCGGCCAAAGATGGGGCACCCGGACTTTTTGTGTCGCCTGAAGAGTGCAACCCGCGGCCGATATCAGCAATGTATTCCACGCAGGCCGTGATTCCGGCGATGCATTCGTGATTCAACGTTCCCCACTCCCAGCGAAAGGGAACGGTGTCAGTGAGCGGCCGCACTTTGTACGGGCGCAGCCGCTGCAAGTGTTCGCGCTTGCCGAAGAGCACGCCTATGTGCGGCCCAAAGAATTTGTAGGTCGAGCAAACCAGAAAATCGGAGTCGAGATCGGCAACGTCGATCAGGCCGTGCGGCGTGTAATGCACAGCGTCGATGTAGGCGAGCGCGCCGACAGCATGCGCCAGGCGTACGATTTCTTTCACGGGATTGATCGTCCCCACCGCGTTCGAAGCGTAGCCAACGGCCACCAGCTTTGTCTTCGCGTTGATTTTGGAAGCGAGATCGTTCATGTCGAGCGTGCAGTCTTCGTCGTGGATCTCGGCCCAGCGGACGGTCACGCCTCGGTCCTCTGCCATGGTCAGCCAGGGAGAAACATTGGCATCGTGATCGAGGCGTGTGACCACAATTTCGTCTCCCGGGTTGAGTTCGCGTCCGAATGCGTGGGAGAAAGCGAATGTCAGCGCAGTCATGTTCTGCCCGAAGACGACTTCGTCGGCCTCGCAGTGAAAGAAGTCGGCCATGGCGGCGCGCGCCCCGGCAATTACGGAATCGGTGCGGCGGCTGGTGGGATAATTCCCTCCGCTATTGGCATTGTCGCGAGAAAGATAATCGCGAATCGCGTCGACCACGCGCTGCGGAACCTGCGTTCCCCCCGGGCCGTCGAAAAACACGGCTGGATGGCCATTCACAGTTTGGGCGAACGATGGGAATTGGGAGCGCACCCAGGTCAGGTCGAGGGCAGGGATGAGCGTTTCAGTCGATGGCATACCATCCATTTTTACCACGGCAGGAGGCAATGCACCTGCCGCGGGCGGTTGATTTGCCGGCCAGATCAGATTCGGGAAAATCGGCAGCCTTAGGGGAACTCTGATTAAGCTCCTCGCGGAAAAGCCGCTTCTCAAAGGCGCTGATTCTGCGGACGGCCTTGAAGGCCGTCCCTTTCAAAACATAACTTAATCAGAGTTTCAGGGAAAC
>JASHQK010000142.1 GCA_030039195.1 Candidatus Sulfotelmatobacter sp. | reverse complement strand
TCGTAGCCACTTTCAGAGAGCGTGACATGATGTAAGCCATGAACCGCATATTCGGTCGGCACTGGCCCCCTTTCCCATACACGATCTGGTTGCGCATTCGGCGTGCTTACGAGTTCGAGCTGAAGGCCATCCGGGTCTCTGAGGAACAGCATTTCCTCTTCGAAGTCTGATGTTGTTTCTTCAAATTCGACGCCGCGCTTGCGAAGACGCTCTCGCCAATAAGGCAGCGATCTGTCTGGTACGGCAAAGGACGTGACCGTCAATTGCCCAGTTCCGATGCGTCCGCGGTATGCACCCGGCCACGGGAAAAAAGTCATAATGGTTCCGGGATGTCCGTGGCCGTCTCCGTAGTACAGGTGATAGGTCGTGGGATCATCAAAATTTACGGTCACCTTTACCAAACGGAGTCCCAGCACACCGGCGTAAAAGTCGATGTTCGCTTGCGGCTCGCCCGCGATCGCAGTTACGTGATGGAGTCCTTCAATTCCCGCCATGTGTGCCTCCGTTTCGCGCCGAACAGAGCTGAGTGGTATTGCAACGCTTCTTGCGTTCGCACGCCCCGTGAGCCCTGAACGGGGAAAAAGCGATCCGCTCGCACCCTCCCCCGCGATCCTATCGATATAACACGTAACTTATGATTTGAGTCGAGGCTCGTTTTCACACCGCAATCGGAAGACTTGCACACCTGGTTCCAGAATGCGAGCGCGTGGTGATTGCGAGCCTCTGCTTCCTGCAAAATGACTTGCAAGTCGCTATGTCCGATGGCGCGGTGCATAGCAACAGAGGTCATTGTCAGCCGGACGACATTTGTCAGCCAGATAAACGACAGGCTTTGGCACCGAGTCATAGTTCGTGGTGAATGGCTAGCTCTTCCATTTAAAGCGGCGTCAATCATGTTGAAACGAATGCTTTTCTAAATAGCCGGTGCGTGGGAAAGAGGACTCTGCTTGTTGGCGAAGCAATTGCCTGCCATTCGTCCTTACGGTCAGGGCTGACTTGGCCGGAGGAAGCCGAATGAGATCGATCCGGAATACTCTTGGCAAAACCGCCATGGCGGCAATTGTTTTAACTTTTTACATCGTGTCGTCTTGCAAGCCAGTCCTCGCGCAAGATCCGAATCCTCAACCACAGGATGTTACCCGACGCGCTGAGCCGGCTCCGCTGGACGGAATTTTCCCCAGTTCGGACTACCTCGGCCCGACCCCTCTCATCGGAGTACCCGACACAGACCCGGTCTACCCTTTGACAAAGACTCTCTGGTCGGTATTTCCGGCGCTGCGCAAAAGCCGAATCAAGGTATACGGTTGGGCGGATCCCGGTATTACGGTCAGCACTTCTAACAAATCAAACATCCCGGAATCCTACGCCATCGTGCCAAACAGGCCGGAACTCGACCAAGGCGTGCTGCGCATCGAGCGGGTTCCTGACACTGTGCAGACGAACCACGTCGACTGGGGATTTCGCCTGACTCCAATGTACGGCATCGATTATCGCTGGACGACGGCGCAGGGATGGTTCAGCGGGCAGTTGCTCAATCACAATCGCCTGTACGGGTTTGATCCCGTTGAGGCCTACGCTGTCGTATACGTTCCATTTGTCGCGCGAGGAATGGTCATAAAAGTCGGACGCTATATTTCGCCGCCTGACATCGAAGCACAGCTTGCCCCGGACAACTACTTGTTCACCCATTCCCTGATGTTTACCTACGATTGCTACACGCAGACAGGCATCAACGCGGCCGTTAAATTCAATGATCAGTGGTCGATCCTGTTTGGCATCCACGCTGGCGACGATATTGCGCCGTGGAACGGCGCGGCTCACCCAACCGCCATGGCGATGGCCCGTTGGACATCCGCAGCCAACAACGACTCCCTGTGGGGCGGAATTGACTCCCTCAACGGAGGGAAATTCACGGATGGACACGATAACCTGCAACAGTTCAACCTGACGTGGACTCACCGCTTCAACGGCAACGGTACTTTCCTCACGACCACGGAGACTTATTACATTTTTCAGAGTCATGCACTCGTAGGCGGGACCGTGAACAATGGTCCTCGGCGTTCCTGGTTCGAAGGCGTAGGAGCCGGCGCACCCATACCTGGCAACGCCCCGGCGTACGGAATCGTGAATTACACGGAATGGAAGTTTTCGGGAAAAGACTTCCTTTCTATCCGGCCCATCGACTATATGGTCGATTTCAAGGGTGAGCGATCGGGTTTTGCGACCACAATGTCGAGCTGGACAGTCGGGGTGACGCACCGATTTAACGAGTTGATCTCAGTGCGCCCTGAAGTCAGATATGAGTATGCTTTCAGCGCCAGGCCCTGGGACAATGGCACAAGACAAGGTCAGCTGATGTTCGCAATGGATGCCATTCTGCGCTTCTGATCCCCCGTCAGGAAGAACGCTAGAAGGTGATTTTCAAACTAAACTCAATTTCACGCGGGGATCCGAGCGTGAATACGCCGGTCCCCACGCCGACGCGATTAGTGTTGTGCCCCGCGGGGTCCGTACCATTGATGGTACCTGCACTGCCGGCAAGCAGACCGGACATAGTGCTCGTCGGCAGGTCGAAGTTGGCAAAATTGAAAACGTTGTAGAAGCCGATCGCCGGTTTCACGGTCACTCGTTCGTGGAAGGAATAAGTCCACGACAGCGTTGTGTCGAAAGCCCGCAGCCAACCCAGGTTCACCTGATTGGCAGGTGCTTCGGGTAACGCTGGCGCGACGGCGCCTAAGGCTGTGAGCTGAGCTAACGTCATCAGGGCCTGCTGAATTAAAACCTGACCTGCTGGAGTGGGATTCCCTGCGACTGTGTTGTTGTAATCGCCGATCACTCTATTGATATTGCCGGCATTGACCCCGCGATCAAATTCTCCGACATGCGTTCCTGGAACAGGGTCCTGGGTCGTGCCGTCTCCGGTGAAGTCGGTACGGAATATTTCACCTGCGCCCTTGGCAGTATTTGGAACAGTGAGTGTAGTCGAAAGCGGGCTATAAAAGTGAGACATCAGCCCCACCTGAAATCCACTCGGCAAATCCACATACCCTCCAAACGATAATTGATGGGTTCGATCCAATGTGGAGGGTCCGAAATATCGGTTCGGGTCCCTGTTGTCCAGAGCCGGGATAATGTAATCCTGGTCCGCCTTAACAGGAGCCACCGAGCCATCTGGAGATGTCGCGCCCCCAGTGTTTTCGAAACGCGACAAAGCGTACGACACCTGAAAATTGAGAGCTCTTGAAAAGCGAAATGGACGGTTGAGATTCGCTGCCAACTTTGTTTGCAGGCCGTTGTATACAGATCGACCGATCGATGAGAGAAAACCCAGCGGAGGCGCCTGTGGATCTATGCCTCCAAACGCACAGGGGTAGCCGAGCGCTGCAAAGCAGTTGCTGCCGCCCATATCGGACGAGGACCCTAAACCAAAATTGGCATAATCGGATATTGTTGCCCCGACGCCGCCGTGGTTTACACCTGAAATCGCACAATCAACTCCAGTTCCGGGAGTAGGAGCACAGCCAAATTTTGCATTTGTCGCGGCAATGGCATCTAAAGCGCCAGTCTGATTGAAGAAGCGAATGTCGCCAGCATGATTTTCATCGGTGCCTAAAAGATAGTGCGTCTCGACGTTGCGGACGTAGTCGGCGCTCAACACTACACCAGGCTTCAGTTGTCTCTGGACACCTATGTTTATCTGGACTGAACGAGGAGACTTGTAGTTAGGATTAAACAT